>CAUJFR010000224.1 GCA_963169885.1 Bacteroidota bacterium | reverse complement strand
TTTATTCTTTCTACCAACAATGCACCCCTACGGGGTGAAAGAGCCAATGAGTTATTCCGGGTATGCAATTAGATAAGAAATACCCAGTTGAAGAATGTTTTGTTTACATTGAAGATATTAAAACCAGTGCTATAAATAAATACTCATTTCACCCCATAGAGGTGTATTATCGGAAGAAAATGACAGGAGATATTTAAATGTTCATCTCACCCCGTAGTTATACCGATATAAAACAAGTTTTTTTCAAACAATTTTATAAGTTTGTGTTGAGCGTATCGAGCAGATCCTGTATTTATCCGGATTTTCCGGTTTAGGACGATTGATACGCTTTTCTTTTTTTAGTTTCTATTCTGCTGATTGGTGCCTGTTCATCATAATCCTGGAGTCTTCTTTTTTCTTCAATTTCATTTTTATCCGGGACTACTTCTTTTACTTTCTGCTGGTTTTTCAGATCGATATCACTGTTGTACGCTTTTTTATGTGACAGGACGCCCCATATAATCCGCAGCAGTTTGTGCATGATGACCACCAGTGCTGCTTTATGGTTGTTACCCTTTGCCCGGTGTCTGGCATAAATGGATTTTAGATGCGGGTCGAACAGTACAGCCGAGTTGGCACACATAAACAAAGCTGCTCTTAATGCAGGCCTTCCTTTTTTACTCATGCGGGATTTTACTTTTTTGTCACCGCTCTGATCAACTGTCGGATGAAGCCCAAAGAACCCTGCCAGGTGTTTTGGAGAAGGGAAGCGCCTGATATCTTCGATTTGGATAATAATGGCTGCTGCACTGTAGCGGCCAACCCCTTTAATGGTGGCTAACAGATCCACTTCCGGGCCCTGACAGGTTTGCTCCAGATGCTCTTTATAAAGAGCGAGTTGTTGCTGAGCCTGCAGAATGCCGGTTGCCATATTCTTTACCAGGAAGCTGTCTGTAGATTGAAGCCGGGAGGCAACAGATAACGTAGCCCTTTCGATGAGCTGGCTGGCTTTAGCAGCTGTGATCGCTTTGATTTTACATAGCTTTTCCGGACGGGCTTTGCTAAGCGCCGATGCAGACGGGTACTGTTTCAGTAACTCTAAGACCCATCCGGGAATACTACTTTTGCAGAACCGTTGCAGCTCAGGGAAGCTGGTATACAGCAACTGTTTGAGTTCATTGATCAGCTGTGTCTTTTGCCTGTTGAGCAGACTGATGTGATTGTAAAGACTCCGGTAGGATCTGTACTTGTTATCAGCCACCTGGTAACGGACTTGTTCATCAAAACGGATCAGGTAGCTGGCAATGTTTTCAGCACTGATCGCATCCGTTTTGGTATGCCTGAGCGAAGCTTTAGCCCCGTGCTTTACCACCGAGGGGTTAAGCCGGGCTACCCTGACAGGCAACTGGTCGCCCAGGCGTAATAAAAGACTGAACCAGTTATCCTCAAAACCACCGGTGCTTTCCAGCCCGCATCGCAGCTCGGTAAGCTGGTGTTTTTTTAATGATACCGTGATCCAGTCAATCAGGGCAACATGCCCTTTTGCAGAGTCGTCCAATTGAAAACAGGATTCCAGTTCGGCCAACTCTTCGCTGAGGAGTATAAAGTCCGCATACCCCTTACTTACATCGATACCCAAATAACCTTTCATAAATAATAGGTTTATTGATGAAAATAAGTAAGGCTTCGTTTATCCTTATAATTATACGGTGTCAAACACCAGGTTATACCGCAAACTCAACCTTACAGAAGGAAGAAACTACGGGACGGCATCCATGTGCCAAGGGGTGTCTCCCTTCTCATTCTGTAAGGTAAGACCTTAGAATATTTTCGAAAAACAAACATATAAGGGGTGCATTGTTGGTAGAAAATGTCCGGCAATTTTTTAATACCCATATCACCCCGTAGGGGTGTATTGTGAAAAAAAGAGGAAAGGAAATCAGATTTACACGGTCTTCATCAACTCCTGAATCTTTGCCAAATGCCTCTCACTCACTTTCCAAACCGGTAACCGGAAAGTATTCTGGCAAAGCCCCATTTCACTGAGATAGGCTTTCACACCGCTGGGACTGCCCTCGGCAAACATGGAAGCGATGATGTCCAGGTATTTTGAATGGAGTTTTTCCGCTTCGGCAAACTTGCCCGCGAGACAAAGTCTTACCATATCGGAATATTCTTTTGGATAAGCATTAGCCACTACGGAGATCAGTCCTTCGGCCCCGCCGGCGATCATCTGCAAAGTGATCGGATCATCCCCGCTGATCACCATAAAATGTTCGGGTTTGTTTTTGATCAGCTGATTGATCAGGTCAAAATTGCCACTGGCTTCCTTGGTGGCAAAAATATTCGGGCATTCATTCGCGATCCGAAGGGTGGTCTCTGCCGAAACACTCATGCCGGTACGTCCCGGCACATTGTACATGATGATGGGCAACGGGGTCGCCGCATCCAGGGCCCTATAATGCTGAAAGATGCCTTCCTGGTTTGGTTTGTTATAATAAGGGCTTACCGAGAGGATCGCGTCGTAACCGGTAAGATCAAACTCGCGGAACTGGCGAACCACTTCATTGGTATCATTGCCCCCAATACCGGCAACAATGGGTACCCGGCCGGCCACTTCATTCTTCACAAAGGAAAAAACCTCCTGCTTTTCGGCGCCATGCACGGTAGCACTTTCACCAGTGGTACCCAGCACCACCAGGTATTCCACCTTACCCTCAATCCAGAATTGGATCAGCCGTTTATAGCTGGCCCAGTCAATGGTCCCGTCTGTATTGAACGGGGTAACAATGGCGATTCCGGTACCGGTGAAAGATGTTCTTAAAGACATTTTAAATGAATATGAAATGTTAGATTATTTGTTGAACTTTTATCTCCTTTTATGTAAACCAGCGTTCCAAGAACAAAGTACGAGGTACGAGGTACGAAGTACGGCTGAAGATCGCCGGGATTTAAGTTGACGGCTGTGAGCATTCAGCCCCGAGTTTCTTCTTAGTATTCCAAATTCTCTTTTTCTTCTGATGATCTGACTCCTGACTCCCGACTCCTGACTCCTGACTTAGCACCCCTATTTCTCTTTTTCATCTGATGGTCCGACTACTAACTACTATCTTCTAACTACGAACTAGATCTCTTCCCAAAATCCCATCTTCCCAAACTACTCAATCCGGTTGTTCACTCTCTCTTCCACCGTTTGTTTTTTCAGTTCATGGATCACAGGCAGCAGAAAATTCTTCAGTATCTGTGCTGATTCATCATAATCCCAGTGCGCTCCTCCGGGAGGTTCAGGGATAATGCCATCGATCAGGCCAAAGCCCAGCATTTTATCAGCGGTCAGTCGCAGTTGTTCCGCGGCTACTTCCTTTTTATCCCAGCTGCGCCAGAGAATGGAAGAACAGCTTTCCGGACTGATTACGGTATACCAGGTATTCTCCATCATGAACACTTTATCTCCCACACCGATACCGAGGGCTCCGCCGCTGGCACCTTCCCCGATGATCACACAGATCACGGGTACTTTCAGCCGGATCATTTCATAAATATTCCGGGCGATGGCTTCCCCTTGTCCCCGCTCCTCAGCTTCAAGTCCGGGATAAGCACCGGGGGTATCGATCAGGGTGATAACAGGCTTATTGAACTTCTCGGCCAGGCGCATTAACCGAAGGGCTTTCCGGTATCCTTCCGGATTGGCCATTCCGAAATTGCGGAGCTGGCGCATCTTGGTATTGATACCTTTCTGCTGACCAATGATCATCACGGTTTCTCCGCCAAGCGAGGCAAATCCGCCGATCATTGCTTTATCGTCCTTCACATTCCGGTCTCCATGGAGCTCCACAAATTCGGTGGTCATCTTATCGATATACTTCATGGTATAGGGCCGATCAGGGTGGCGGCTCAGCTGAACCCGTTGCCAGCTCGTCAGGCTCCGGGTGATCTCCTTACGCTTCTCAATCACACTCTCTTCCAGCTTGGTAATAACCTCGCTGTAATCCACCTTACTCTTTTCCGCTTTCTGTTTCAGATCATCAATCTCCTCGAGCAGGTCCTTAATGGGCTTCTCAAAGTCAATATATTGCCGGTTTTTATCGGATGGCATAGGCTTATTTATAGGCGGCTAAATTAAGGATTATATTAGAATAAGCCGCTGATGCACAAATACTCCCGGAACACAGAATTTCTTCTATTCAAATGGAAATGTTTTATCTGATAAGTTTATCAGAATCGACCTTCTTAGTCACAAATGCACACTACATGATATAAAAAAAGCTCCACATTTCTGTGAAGCTTTTCTTGCGGACCGGACGGGACTCGAACCCGCGACCTCCGCCGTGACAGGGCGGCATTCTAACCAACTGAACTACCGATCCTTCCAACCCTTCCTCTCTTTACCCGCTCTGGTTGTTAGTATGACAACTTATTGTGAGCAAAGCGATTCAGCGATTTTTAGGACGGCAAAGATAGGCCTGCTGCCTTTTTTATCCAAAAGTTTTTTCCCGATTTCCGGCATTTTTTTATCCCGACCTCATTCCCGGCCCAAAAGCCCATTTCTACACTCAAAAACTCCTGTTTTCTCATCCTTCGGCACGCTCCCCGCATTTTTGCGGCGCAGGCAGGATGACACGGACTACTTTCCAGTTTCCCGACTCCCGACTCCCGTCTCCCGACTCCTAACTCCCGTCTCCCGACTACTGACTCCCGACTCCCGACTCCCGTCTCCCGACTCCTGTCTCCCGTCTCCTCTCTCCCGTCTCCCGTCTCCCGACTCCTGACTCCCGACTACTTCTTGATTCCAAACATGCCCCAAAACACAACACAGGCCCCATTTTTGCGTTAATTGGGCCTTAGGTTAATGTTCAATTAAGCAGTAGTTATGATCAAACGTGCGAAAGGGATTTATATATTCATTTCAACCCTCCTTATCGGGGCCCTCCATTTATCCTTTGGATTTGCAAAAAACAGCAGCCAGCTGGTCCGGGATGTATTCTATTCCGGTGATTCCTCCATTCATAGCCCCAACGACTCCCTGTTTTTTACCCCTGAAATAAAGTCAGTGTATGACAGTTTACAACTGAACCTGAAAGGACTCAGCCGGGAAGCTTTTGACTATGCTAAAAAAGGACTGGATCAATTAGCGGCCCAGGGCCGGCTCATGAATCAATCTATAATTTCGATTGTGGATTTCAGTCTCCCCAGCACCGAAAAGCGGCTCTTTGTCATTGACCTGAACCATTATAAAATATTATTCAATACACTGGTCGCCCATGGCCGCAATAGTGGAAAAGAAATGGCTTTCGCCTTTTCCAACCAGCATTCTTCGTTTAAAAGCAGTCCGGGCTTCTACACGACTGCTGAAACATATATGGGGAAAAACGGCCTTTCCCTCCGGCTACAGGGGCTTGAAAACGGAATCAACGATAATGCCCTGGAAAGAGGGATCGTGATCCACGGAGCCGATTATGTCAATGCTGGTCTGGCCAATGCGCAGGGCTATATCGGCCGCAGCCAGGGTTGTCCTGCTGTACCAGTCCGGGAAGCCTTCCCGATCATCAACAAGATCAAAAACGGAACCTTGCTTTTTATCTACCATCCGGCCTATATTAAACGTTCAGTTCTTCTTAATTAACCGCTGTTCATAACTCTCCGTACATGGCCCAACTCATTGTGTATCTTTGCACAATTAATAAATTGTTATGCTTAAGATTGGCGTTATTGGCGTAGGTCACCTGGGAAAATTTCACTTGAATAACTGGAAGGAAATTGCCGGAGTGGATATCGTTGGCTTTTATGATCCCCATGATGAAAATGCAAAAGAAGTGGCCGAGAAGTACCAGCTCCCCCGCTTTCTGGATGCCGAGGCCCTGATTGAATCCTGCGACGCCGTAGATATCGTGGCGCCCACCAACTTCCACTTTGAATGGTGCGAAATGGCCATCAAAAAAGGGAAACATGTCTTCGTTGAAAAACCGTTGGCCAATACCATGGAAGAAGCCCGGCAGCTCGTTAAACTGGCCGCAGAATCCGGCATCAAATTCCAGGTCGGTCATGTGGAACGCTTCAATCCGGCCTTCCTGGCCCTGAAAGACATGGAACTGAAACCCATGTTCATCGAAGTACACCGCCTGGCCCAGTTCAATCCCCGTGGCACCGAAGTGAGTGTGATCCTCGACCTGATGATCCACGATATCGATATCATCCTGAGTATTGTGAAAAGTGATGTGAAATCCATTTCCGCCAGCGGCGTTGCGGTGATGACGGAAACACCCGATATCGCCAACGTACGGATTGAATTTCACAATGGCTGTGTGGCCAACCTGACCAGCAGCCGCATCTCCATGAAGAAAATGCGGAAAATCCGTCTCTTCCAGAAAGACTCCTATATCGGTATCGATTTTCTGAATAAAAAAACAGAGATCATCAAACTAAAGGAAGAAACCGATCTTAACGTTTTCGCGTTTGATATTGAAACCCCTTCCGGTAAAAAGACCATCGCAATGGCCAATCCGCTGGTGCCGGAAATCAATGCAATAAAACTTGAGCTGGAAGAGTTCAGGGATGCGATTAAAAACAATACCAGAACCGTAGTGAATGAAATGGATGGACTGATGGCCATGGATGTGGCCCACCAGATCCTCGAAAAAATCGGACATAACGTGATCGCCCATTAATGCAGTCCGGCAAACAAATATCAGCCGGATGGTATGTAGCAGCCGATTATCTGACTGCCGCCCTCGCTTGGTTTTGTTTTTATCACTGGCGCAGCTGGATACTCAAGGATGCCGGTGCGTATCCCATCAGCCAGATCTCATGGACACTAATCCTTTTGATTGTACCAGCAGGTTGGCTGATGCTGTATACCCTTGCCGGTACATATAATCATCTCTATAAAAAATCAAGGCTGGCTGAATTCACACTGACCTTTGTTTGCAGCCTGATCGGTGCTATTGCACTCTTTATCACTTTTGTTTTTAATGATTACGACCCAAAAAACGGGTATACCTATTTCTATTACGCCTTCTTCACCCTGCTGGGCATTCATTTCTTCCTGACTTTTATCGGCCGATGGCTGATCCTCCGGAAGGTAAAACGGCAACTGCTAAACGGAGATGTCTTTTTCAATACCCTGATGATCGGCAGCCAGGAAAATGCAATTCATATCTACCGTGAAACTGAACTGAGTCTCCGTGATGGTGGTTACCGCTACACCGGATTTGTCACCCCGGACCAAAATGGGAAAAACGGTATCAATAAATTATTACCCAAACTCGGGGAAATAGAAGAGATCGAAACCATCATTGACAATCATGCGATAAAGCTGGTTGTACTGGCCCTCGAGAAAACAGAACAACCACTGCTTGAAAACCTGATCAACCGCCTCAGCGAAAAAGATGTGGAAGTAAAGAGCCTGCCAAGTACCCTCGATATCTTGAGCGGTTCAGTAAAAACCATGAGTGTGATGGGTGCGGCCCTTATTGACCTGCAAACTGGACTCATGCAGCAATGGGAACAGAATATTAAACGCCTGATCGATGTACTGGCTTCATTGATCAGCCTGGTCCTGCTCTCCCCCTTCCTTCTTTACATGGCAATACGGGTTAAGTTTTCCTCCCCGGGCCCGATCTTCTATTCCCAGGAACGCGTGGGTTATAAAGGCATAACCTTCCGGATGTATAAATTCCGTTCAATGGTGAAGGATGCGGAAAAAGACGGACCGGCCCTCTCTTCTGAAAACGATCCACGTATCACCCGCTGGGGCAAAATCATGCGCAAATGGCGCTTCGACGAACTCCCACAACTCTGGAATATCCTGATCGGTGAAATGAGTCTCGTAGGACCTCGTCCCGAACGCCGTTTCTATATCGACCAGATCATCGCCCGCTATCCCTTTTATAAATATTTGCTTAAAGTAAAACCCGGTCTTACCAGTTGGGGCATGGTGCAATATGGCTATGCCGAAAATGTGGAACAAATGATCGACCGCAGCAAATTCGACCTGCTCTATATCGAGAATATTTCCCTCATCCTCGATTTTAAGATCATGATCCACACAGTAAGAATAATTTTTAAGGGTAAAGGAAAGTAAGGAAGAGTCGGGAGTCGGGAGTCGGGAGTCAACAGCCCCTCCTGAGAAATTCTGGTTGATATATCTACAAATCATAGACTTTGATATCAACGACAACTTCTTAACCCCTTTAGGGGTGAAATATCATTAGCCCAAGTGCGAAGAAAATGCCCGGAACCCCTTTAGGGGTGAAATATTAATTGCTGCAATAAAATGCCTGATTAGTTTTTTCCAGATATCCGATTCTCAGGCTTTTTACTTTTAAATTTTGACTTTTGACTTCTTGCAATCCCCCCAAGAAAGAACTACTTTTGAGAAACTGTCTATCCCATTGAAGAAATTACTCCTCCTGCTCATTTTATCCGGTCTCCATGCAAAGCCCTTTTGCCAACTGCCGACTGCAGACGGGCGACTGAATTACTGGCAACAAGAAGTCAACTATACCATCGACGTAGCCCTCAATGACAAGGACCACAGCCTCACCGGATTTGAACAACTCGAATACATCAACAACTCCCCCGATACCCTGCGCTTTATCTGGTTTCACCTCTGGCCGAATGCGTATAAAAACGACAAGACCGCCTTCAGCGATCATATGCTGGAAAACGGCAGTACGAAATTCTATTTCTCGAATAAAGAAGACCGGGGCTATATCAACAAACTGGATTTTAAAGTAAACGGCATCACCGCCCAATTGGAAGACCATCCCGAGCATATCGATATCACCAAACTGGTGTTACCCGCCCCGCTGGCACCCGGACAAAAAATAACGATCAGCACTCCCTTTCATGTTAAGCTGCCTTATAATTTTTCAAGAGGCGGACACGATGGACAAAGCTACCAGGCCACCCAATGGTATCCAAAACCGGCCGTATATGATAAAGACGGCTGGCACCCGATGCCTTACCTGGACCAGGGCGAATTTTACAGTGAATTCGGGAGCTTTACCGTAAAGATCACGGTGCCCAAAAACTATGTGGTGGCAGCCACCGGTGAATTGCAAAACCCCGATGAAAAAGAATGGCTGAAAACAAGAAGCAGTTATACCTGGGAACCCATTAAACAACGAATCAAAACAGCCGGCGGACAATTCAAGACGACGTATCAGCTTTTTCCGGATTCTGAAAAAGAGATTAAGATCCTGACCTATAAACAAGACCGGGTACACGACTTTGCCTGGTTTGCGGATAAACGTTTTATCGTTAATACAGATACCTGTCGCCTGCCATCCGGCAAGATCATAGACGTATACAGTTATTTCACACCCGCTGAAAAAGAGATCTGGCAACACAGTGTGGCCTCTGCAAAAGCTGCCACCCGTCATTACTCAAACCTGGTGGGTGAATATCCATACTCTGTGGTCAGCGTGGTACAGGGACCGGAGAGTTTTGGGGGCGGGATGGAATATCCAACGATTACCGTTCTTTCTCCCTCAGATACACCCCGTGACCTGGATTACACCATTGCCCACGAGATCGGACATAATTGGTTCTATGGGATCATTGCCAGTAATGAACGACTTTATCCCTGGATGGATGAAGGCATCAATTCCTTTTACGAAAACAAATATCAGCAAGGAAGTCTGCACCGTAAAATTAACAGCCCGGAACAGGGATTGCTGGAAACCATGATCGCGGAAAAAAAGGACCAGCCAATCAATACACCTGCAGCCGAATTCACAGCAGCGAATTACGGGTTGGTAGCCTATCACAAAACAGCCAGGTGGATGGAGTGGCTGGAAAAGGAATTGGGTCCTGAAGTTTTTCAAAAAGCAATACAGGCTTACTACACCCAATGGCAATTCAGGCATCCGCAACCATCCGATTTTAAAAAAGCCATGGAAAGCAGCAGTGGTAAAAATCTCGACAGCGCTTTTTCCCTGCTCGATAAAAAAGGAAACCTGCCGGATATATCAAAAAAAGGGACCGCCTTCCAGCATCCGTTTTCCATTGCTCCGAATATGGTGAGTGGTAAACTCGCCGACAAAAAATCAGTTATCACCGCACTGCCTGCTTTTGGTTTGAATAATTATGATAAACTGATGGTGGGTGCGATGCTGACCAACCTGCGCTTCCCACCCAATAAGTTTCAATTCCTGCTTATCCCGCTGTATGGACTGAACAGTAAATCACTGAACGGGATAGGCTTTATCAATTACAGTAGTTATCCCAAATCGGTCTTCCGTAAAATGGATATAGGTATCAGTGGATCCAGCTTCAACGGTGATCGTTTTGTTGACAAAGCACAGGCATTCAGCAGTGACAACCCGGATCCATTCCTTCGCTTCACCAAATGGGTCCCTGGAATCAGGCTGACCCTCGCTGAAAGGAATGCCCGGTCTTCACTAAACCGGTTTATCCAGTTTAAGACTTATCTGATCAACGAGGACCAGTTACAATTTTTCCGCGATACGGTGATCAATGGAATAGACACCTCCATTGTTTCCAAGTACCGCACCGTTCAGGAAAGCCGGGTACTCAACCAATTAAAACTGGTGGTGGAAAACAACAGGGTCCTTTATCCTTACAGCGGTGAGTTAAAGATTGAACAGGGCAAGGATTTTATCCGTACGGCATTCACCGGTAAATACTTCTTTAATTATGCCAAAGAAGGAGGACTTAATCTCCGGGTATTTGCCGGCAAGTTTATTTATACCGGTGCCAGGACATTCAGTAAACAATTCGCTACTGACCGGTATCACCTTAACATGACCGGCGCCAATGGGTATGAAGACTACACGTACAGTGATTATTTTATCGGAAGAAATGAGTTTGAAGGAACAGCCAGTCAGCAGATCATGGAGCGCGATGGAGCTTTTAAAGTAAGAACCGATCTGCTTGCTGAAAAAGTGGGACGCACCGATAACTGGTTATTCGCCGCGAATTTCAGTACCACGATCCCTAATTCGGTTAACCCGTTACGAATTCTTCCGGTAAAAATACCGTTGAAACTCTTTTTCGATATCGGCACACAGGCGGGTGCCTGGGAGGCTGATGCCAATACGGATCGTTTCCTCTTTGATGCAGGCTTACAGATTCCGTTGCTGAAAGAAACCGTGAATATTTATATCCCCCTGCTCTACAGCAACGTGTATAAAAATTATTTCCAATCCACCATTGCAAAAAAAGAACGGTTCTGGAAAAAGATCTCCTTCAGTATTGATATCTCTAATTTCAGTTTCCGTAAAATCGACCGCAAACTCGATTTCTAATGGCCACCGGCAATACGATACAATACCTTACCCGGTCTGAGATAGCTAGTAACAAATGGGACCAGTGCATCAGTCGTGCAACCAATGGCCGTATCTATGCCTATGCTGTTTACCTCGATACCATGTCCGCCCACTGGGATGCCCTCGTACTGAACGATTATGAAGCCGTAATGCCGCTGACCTGGAACAGCAAGTACGGCATCCGTTATTTATACCAACCTTTTCTCGCGGCACAACTGGGCGTATTTGGCAGTAATGACGTGCAGGCTTTTATTAAAGCCATTCCCGGTCATTTCCGTTATGCAGACATTTACCTGAACAGTGCAAATACAAACGCAGTTAAAGGCGCGTCTGTCCTGCTACGGGATAATTATGTACTGGACCTGAATCATACCTATGAAAATTTAGCAACTGCATATCGTGAGAATATCCGCCGCAATATTAAAAAAGCGAAACAGGCCGGGTGTACAGTAGTAAAGGATTTTGATGTGGAAACTGTAATTGACCTGGCTTCTATTCAGATGCACCTGCATGATAAAAATGTGGAAGAGAATATCGGCAGATTCCGCCGGCTATATAAACTACTGAAAGCGGAAAACAAAGCCAACACCTATGGCATTTCTTTACAAGGCGTAGTGATTGCTTCCTGTGTCTTTTTCTACTCACATCAACGCGCTTATTATATCCTGGTAGGAAATCATCCTAACGGAAAAACGATCGGTGCTTCACACGCTTTGATTGACGCCTTTATTGCCGATCATGCCGGACAAGACCTGCTCCTTGATTTTGAAGGATCGGATATCCGTAATCTTGCTTTTTTCTACAGCAGCTTTGGAGCCACACAGGAAGTTTATCCTGCATTGAAGATCAATCGTCTTCCCTTCTATCTGAAATGGCTGAAAAAATAGATCAGACTTCCCGTTCTGCCAGGATCTGTTCAGCGAGTAACAAGTCTACCGGGCGGGTGATTTTGATATTCGTTTCCTCTCCTTCCACCAGCGACACTTTCATACCATAGGCTTCGGCCACGGTGGCCTCGTCGGTGAATTTATCCTTGTAATCGATCTGGAAAGCGGGCACAATAATCTTACTATGAAAAGTCTGGGGAGTCTGTATCAGCATCACCCGGTTGCGGTCAAACGCGGCATTGCCCTCATCCGTGATCAGGCGGATACTGTCTTTGGATGGGATTGCCGGGATCGCCGTCCCCGTCTCTGCCGCCATCGCGTAACAACGATGAATAAGTTCCTTGGTCAGCAGACAACGAACTCCGTCATGTACAAATACCACGGACTCTTCTTCCACCAGGGCCAGTCCGTTCTTTACCGATTGGAAACGGGTATCTCCTCCAGCCGTAATACGAATCCGGTCCTTGTCAAAAAAAGCGTCAATGATCTCCTGTCCCATATCCGTATAATCCATGGGTAATACCAGGATTACCTGCAGATCTTCGTAGGATTCAATAAATGTTTTCAGTGTATAATAAAGCACCGGCTTGTCCCGGAGCAGCATAAACTGCTTGGGAAGATGCCCTCCCATCCGTGTACCCGAACCACCGGCAACAATGATTGCATATTTTTTCATGGGCGCAAATGTAGGGAAACCGGTGAATTATAATTTATAGATTAATGTTTCATTCAACCCCTCACTATTTCTCCGTCCACGGTACATGCCTTCACTGTTAAATACCATGGCC
>CAUJFR010000223.1 GCA_963169885.1 Bacteroidota bacterium | reverse complement strand
AGCCCTGGGCACCCGTCCGTTCTTTATTGAACAGGCCATTGGTAAAGCCATCGAATTTCATGAAATGATCGGGGCGGAGCGGAAGGAGAAGCGCCTGCATTACCTGAAGAATTACTGGATGGAAAAAGTGAAAGGACTGCCCGGCGTGAAACTCAATACATCGCTCAATCCGAAATGGGGCTGTGCGATTGGCAACGTCGGTGTAGAAGGCCGGAAGCCCGGAGAACTCGACTCCTTTCTGATGGACAAATACAAAGTGCATACCGTGGCCATTGAATGGGAGAATATTAAAGGGGTGAGGGTAACTCCTAATGTATATACCACCACAAAGCAGTTGGATGTGCTGGTGGAGGGAATTACGGCGTTCTTAGCTACTAAATCTTAGATGGTAGTTGTCAGATGTCTGGTGTCGGATGTCAGGAACAGCCCCTTCTAAGAGAGTTTATCTAAACCTTCCTTTAAACCACTTTCTACTATAGTAATCCATAAACCCTAATTATAAGCGCTTTCTCCTGTAAGACGTTCTAAGCATTTTTTTCTACATTTGTCTGAATCAAATCCCGATGAATGAGTCATCCTAAAGGAAAACTGATCGCCATTGGTGGTGCCGAGGATAAGGGTACCGACCTGGAGAATGGCGAATTCCGCCGTAATAACCTCAATTTTTTCGAGTTGGGTATCCTCCGTCGTGTGGTTGAAGAGGCCGGGGGGGTAAATGCCCGGATCGAAGTGATCACAACGGCTTCAACCATTCCTTATGAAGTGGGCGAGAACTACCTGAATGCATTTGGAAAAATCGGCTGTACCAATATCGGTTTGCTGCATATCCGCAACCGCCAGGATACCCAGATTGAGGAATACCTGGAGCGGATCCGGGTATGTGATGCGGTGATGTTTTCGGGAGGTAACCAGTTAAGACTCAGTGTAACGGACGGAGGTACCGAGTTTCTTAATATCCTGAAAAAAAGATACCAGGAAGATGAGCGGTTTGTGATTGCCGGTACTTCCGCAGGGGCTATGGCCATGAGCAGTACCATGATTTATGAAGGGAATGCCACAAGGGCGCACCTGAAGGGCGAAGTGAAGATCACTACCGGACTTGGTTTTATGAGTAATGTGATCATTGATTCTCATTTTGAAAAAAGAGGACGTTTTGGCCGGCTGGCACAGGCCGTGGCCGGAAACCCTGGGTGCATCGGCATAGGTCTGGGTGAAGATACCGGCATGCTCGTAACCGGAGGTAATAAAATGGAAGCGATTGGAAGCGGGCTGGTGGTAATCATTGACGGGCATGAGATCCGGCATAGCAATATTGCTGATATCCCTGACGGGAATCCGATCAGTATCGAAAATATGAAAGTCCACTTCTGCGAAAAAGGCAACGGCTACCTGATTAAAGAGCGGGAGTATCTGCCGGAGGCCGGTGATGTGGTGAAGAAGCAGGTAGATGTTGAATAGATACTAGTTAGTAGATAGTAGTCGTTATTCGTTCAGAAGACCGTGTGCTGTTAGTTACTAAATGAAAAAGATGGCTGGTTCATTTGATCCTGAAAATGCTTAAATATGAAAAAAATATTCCTGGTTGCCTTAGTAGTAGTCTGTGGTATGTCATTTGATGGTCTCAAAAAATCAAAAGTGATTTTCTTTGGTGACTCCATCACCGAACTCGGGGTCAAGCCGGGCGGTTATGTAACCCGGGTGGACAGTATGTGTAAGGCAGAAGGGAAAAGCGGAAGTTTTGAATTTGCCGGAGCAGGTGTAAGCGGGAACAAAGTGTATGATTTGTACCTGCGTATGGAAGAAGATGTATTGACAAAGAATCCGGATATCGTGGTTATTTATGTGGGGGTGAATGATGTGTGGCACAAGACGCTGCTGGGGACGGGTACAGATCCCGATAAGTTTGAAAAGTTTTATACAGCGATACTAAAAAAGCTGAAAGAGAAAAATATCAAAGCCGTTTTATGTACGCCGGCCGTAGTGGGGGAGAAGAAGGATATGAGTAATCCGCTCGATGGTGACCTGAACCGGTACAGCAATATTATCCGCGATATTGCAAAGAAAAATAACCTGCCTCTAATTGATCTCCGGAAGAAATTTATCGATTATGAACTGGCCAATAACCCGGAGAATAAAGAGAAGGAAATCCTGACCTACGACCGGGTCCACATGAATGCAAAAGGAAACCAGTTTCTCGCTGACGCAATGTGGTCCACCATCAAATCACTGAAGTAATTGTTGTAGCAGCCGGCTGATCTCGGTGTGTTTATCCAGGGTCATCACGTGTGTGCCACCTTCGATGAGATAATCCGCTTTTACATAACGGCAGGGAAGGAGTTTGTCTGCCGTGCCATGTACATGGATAATATTGCCGGGAATGGTCATATTCTTCCACTGCAAAATGGCACTGATGGCCCATCGTACAAACCGGATATCACTTTCCCGGATGATCTGGTGCAGCAGTTTTTTTTCTGCTTCGTTTGTTCCGCCTAACATTGAGCTGGTCCGTAAAGTAAATTGCTTGGACAACCGGGCCGGACTCCATTTATAAAGTGGCAGGTACAGCCCCGCCCTGAAATAGGCAGGGAATTCCTTTTTTGTTTTATTACTGGAAAGAATGATGGCCTGTACTGACGGATCGGCTTTGGCTATTTCCACCGTCAGCATTCCGCCAAAAGATATGCCTACAATCCAGGGAGACTCATCCGGAATCTGCTTACGCAGCCGAAGCGCATAACTTTCCAGTGATTCATTTTTCAACGGGGTGATCCAGTCTATAAAAACCGGTTCACAGAAGGACAGATCGAGAAATGAAAAAATTCGTTTGTCTGCCCCCAGTCCGCTGATAAAGTATACTTTTTTCAATTGGTTAATTAAACGACCTGTACGAGGTAGTAATTCTTTTTACCTTTTTGTACCAGGATGTATTTATTGTGAAGCAGCAGGCTGCTGTCAATGGTCATTTTTACCCCTTCCGCTTTTTTCCGGTTGATGCTGATGCCGCCACCTTCTACCAGTTTCCTGGCCTCACCTTTGCTGGCAAGAATGCTGGTTTCGGCCAGGAAGGAAACGATGTCTATGCCTGTTGCCACTTTATCTTTTGCATACTCCATTTTGATCACCCCGTCCAGGCCTTCCAGGTCTTCGATACTCAGACTTTCGGCGGGTGCATTTTGGTTGGCAAATAATTTCTGTGTGGTTTCCACGGCTTTTTCATACTCTTCTTTCCCGTGTACAAAGCTGGTTATTTCCTGCGCCAGTGTTTTTTGAAGTACCCTGGCAGCCGGATTCATTTTATGTTCATGTATGAGCATTTCAATAGTATTCCGGGTCAGGAAAGTGAAAATACGGATCCACTTTTCTGCATCGTTATCACTGGCGTTTAACCAAAACTGGTAGAACTGGTAGGGGGTGGTCCGAACGGGATCGAGCCACACATTGCCGCTTTCTGTTTTTCCGAATTTACCACCATCCGCTTTAGTGATCAGAGGGTTGGTGAATACAAAAGCTTCGCCTCCGCTTTTACGGCGGATAAGTTCTGTGCCCGTGGTCATGTTGCCCCATTGGTCACTTCCACCCATCTGGAGTTTGCAGTTTTTATGCTGGTGCAGCCAGTAGAAATCATAACCCTGCATCAATTGGTAGGCAAACTCGGTATAACTGATGCCGGTCTCTCCTTCGATTCTTTTTTTCACACTATCCTTGGCCATCATATAATTCACGGTTATATGTTTGCCGGCATCCCGAAGGAAATCGATAAAGGAAATGCCTTTGAACCAGTCGTAATTATTGGCCATTTCGGCCGCATTGGGCAGGGCAGGATTAAAATCAAGGAACTTTTCAAGTTGAGCTTTTACCCCGGCCACATTTTTCTGCAGGGTCTCTTCACTCAGCAGGTTTCTTTCCTCGCTTTTTCCGCTGGGGTCACCCACCATGCCGGTGGCTCCGCCAACAAGGGCAATGGGTTTATGACCGGCTTTCTGAAAATGAACGAGCAGTAAAATGGGAACCAGACTACCAATATGCAGGCTGTCGGCCGTAGGGTCAAAGCCAATATAACCGGTGGTCATTTCCTTTTTTAATTGTTCCTCCGTACCGGGCATAATATCCGCAATCATGCCTCTCCAGCGTAATTCTTCGATCAGGTTCATTTTATAATAAATTGAAAATCAATACAAGTGGTATGTGCTTACCCTTATTAATCCTGCAAAAATAAGGCAGAATGCAGATTTAGGCCCTGCCGGGGCAATATTCATGTAAAATATTCGTTTTCAAGGATTAGTCTAAACCCTCCACAATGTTATGAGATTAGCAGGGTAAAGATTAATTTTACAAGCCGACCGAACCGTAGAAAACAAAGTAAATAATCCATTACTTATTTGAAAAATCAGTGAATGAAAACGAACCGCTTATTCCTGTTACTGCTTACCACCATGCTGTTTCAGGTTACTCACGCTCAATTCCGGAAATATTCCAATGAATTCCTGAATATTGGTGCTGGTGCACGTGGACTCGCTATGGGCAGTTCTCAGGTTGCCACAGTAAATGATGGCACCGCAGGATACTGGAACCCCGCCGGTCTTGTCAATATCAAAGATCACCCGCAGGTCAACCTCATGCATGCTGAGTATTTTGCCGGCATTGGTAAATATGATTATGCAAGTATTGCGTTGCCTACTGCCAACAATAAACGGACGATCGGAATTACGGGTTTACGTTTCGCAGTGGATGATATCATGAATACCCTTTTTCTTGTTGAGCCGGATGGCTCCATTAATTACAACAACATTCAGTCTTTCTCTTCTGCAGATTATGCATTCATTTTTTCTTTTGCTCAAAAATTAAAAGAGAAAGCCAATAAGAATATTGACTTTGGGCTCAATGCCAAAGTGATACACCGTAGTGTGGGCAAGTTTGCCAAGGCCTGGGGATTTGGTCTGGATGCCGGTCTGCAGATCAAAAGTAAAAACTGGCGTTTTGGTATTGCGGCCCGTGATATCACCAGCACGTTTAATGCATGGTCCTTCACCTTTACAGAAAAAGAAAAAGAAGTACTCTACCTGACCAATAATGAGATACCGGTTAAGTCTACCGAATTGACCGCTCCCCGCCTGGTGCTGGGTATCGCCCGTGAATTTAAAGTCGGGCAGAAATCCAGTTTATTGGCCGAGGCCAATATAGACCTGACTTTTGATGGTCAGCGGAATACCGTCATCAGTGCGGATCCGGTGAGTGCCGACCCGAAACTTGGCCTTGAGCTGAATATCAATAATGTTTTTTTCCTTCGCGGGGGCATCAATAATTTCCAGAAGGCCCTATACGATGGAGATACAGTAAACCAGAAAAAGGTCTGGATATATCAGCCCAGTGCCGGAGCCGGATTTAAGATTCAGAATTTTTCGGTTGATTATGCTATTACTAATCTGGCCAACCAGACCAATCCGTTATTCACCCATGTTTTTTCTCTCCGGTTCAGCCTGGTGGGAAATAAAAAAGAAACTAACTAACTAACTAACTAAACCAGTCTATACCCGATAAACTCTTGATCCATGAAAAGACTTCTACTTTTACTGCTTATTACCTGTGGGATGGCGGCTCA
>CAUJFR010000222.1 GCA_963169885.1 Bacteroidota bacterium | reverse complement strand
AGGGTGTAGATATAATTATAACCCGCTGATGATTTTTTCTGGTACCCTTCCGCCTGGCCGGAAACTGCGGGCGGTACACCTTCATAGTTTATCGTCAGGGAATCAGTAGTATTCAGCGGTAATGTAACCGGAAGGTTAATCCGGATTAAATGTACATTTCCTGTAGAAGGAAATGAAGAACTCACAGGGGCTCCGTGGTAATAAACAGACAATGCCGCATTATTGAATGAAGTTTTATTAAGATCCAGGCTGATCTGTGAAATATTATCATCAACAGTTACAAAATAAACAGTCACCGCCCCCTTTATTCCTTTAGATACAGAATCGGGATTGATCCGCCATTCACAACGATAATATATAACATCAATATTTACCCCTGAGCCACTAAAACCTGTTGTCTGGGCTGTACAGTTAATTACAAAGAACAAACTAAGCACTAACTGCGAAAATCCTTTCCGGTTTAAAACAGTAGTCATAGAAACAGATTAAATAAATTGCACTTACAATTCCCCGGTGAAGTGAAGTTTTGCCAGGTTATAAATAATAACAGGCGGACCGGGTTTGAGCTGAAGAAGCAGATCAGGTTCGGATGATATTGGATACCAGGTTTTCACGGATTCAGGTAATTGTTGCAGGGATAAAATTCGGTAATACGCCGGATATAATCAATCGGCATTAACACTCTGTATCTGTAAGCAATCGAACTACATACCGGTACATACTTACTCTTATTTTGCATATCATCACAACCGGCAAAACGGACAGTTCTTTTATAAAAAACCGTACATTTACAGATCATTATAACACTTTATGAACCAGCCTAAACCAGTAATAGGTATTTCCTGCGGCGATATTAACGGCATCGGGATTGAACTGATCATTAAGACTTTGTCCGATAACCGGATTCTGGAACATTGCACCCCCGTGATTTTTGCCTCCAATAAAGTGATCAATTTTTACCGGAAGACCATGCCGGAGCTGAACCTGAACTTCAGCAGCATAAAGGATTTCTCCAGGATTAATCATAAGCAGGTTAACCTGTTTAATTGCTGGGAAGAAGATATCCAGGTTACTCCCGGTCAGCTGACCGATGAAGGAGGCAAGTACGCGATACTTTCCCTGCAGACCGCTGTAGCGGCCCTGAAACAAAAACAAATTGACGGGCTGGTAACTGCCCCGATCCATAAAAAGAATATTCAATCCGCCGATTTCAATTTTACCGGGCATACTCCCTACCTCAAACAGATGTTCGGCGTGAATGATGTGGTGATGATGCTTTGTGCCGGAGATTTCAGGGTGGCGCTCGTTACCGAACATGTGCCGGTGGGTGAAGTGGCTAAACATATCACCAAAGAAAAGATCCTCAGCAAACTTTACCTGATCAACCAAAGCCTGCAAAAAGACTTTGGCATTGAAAAACCGAAAATTGCCGTACTTGGACTCAATCCACATGCCGGTGACGAAGGCCTGATCGGCAATGAAGAAGAAACGATTATCAAGCCGGCTATCAAGGAAGCCAAAAACAATAATATGCTGGTGGTGGGACCTTACAGTGCCGACGCATTTTTTGCACGCAGGAGTTTCGATCGGTTTGACGCTGTGCTGGCCATGTACCACGACCAGGGACTGATTCCTTTTAAAACACTGGCCTCTGGCGATGGGGTTAATTTTACCGCAGGACTGCCGGCAGTGCGCACTTCACCAGATCATGGAGTGGCTTTTGACATAGCCGGGAAAGACAAGGCAGATAACTCTTCCTTCCTGACGGCCATTTTTGAGTGTATTGATATTTTCAACCGCAGAAACGGTTTTCTCGAAAGCCATAAAAATCCATTACGGAAAATGACGCCGTCCATCCTGGCCAATGCCAAAGACGAGATTATTGAAGACTAAGATCAGTTGAAAACGGTATCGGAAACTCCTTTATTGATTTCATAGGAAGCGTAGGCAATTTCCACTTTGCCTTTCTGATTCTTTGCATCCCGGGCAGGTGCTTTCCCGGTACCATTGTCATAATCGATGGTGACGCCTTTGGGCAATTTATAATCGCGCGTATTAAAACTCAGCTCCACATTATCCGGCAGCCCCCATTCGGCGTACTTCTTATAGGTCATCAGTAATTCATACGTGCCGTTTTCCCGGGTGCTGATTACGGATTTGATCATAAGCAGCCGGGCTTCGTCGATATACAGGGTGGCCCGGGTGATATTCTCCTCATCACTGAGCGGAAAAATCTTGATGACTTTACAGGTGATCCCCGCAATTTTTTCTGTGCCGGATTCCACCGCTTCAAAGTTGGACAGCCCCAGTACGTTGTTGATATTTACATTGGCAGAACCTTTGGGGATGAAGGACACCCCGCTTTCATTCTTGATCTTCAGTTTATCCGGCTTTTTATAATATACTTTAATGTTGGCTATCGGGGCCTTGATAAAAATCACATTGGTCTTCATCTTTCCGCTTGCGGTATAATCATTGACTTTATCGTATTTGGCCTTTACTTTCTGCAGCAGTTCTTTGGCGGTCTGAGCCGGGGCCAGGAGGGTAATCAAACAGGCGGAAATCAGGAAGAAGAGTCGTTGTTTCATAACAGGGTATTAACTGAGAATATCTTTTTTATTAAAGCCGCGTATACTGATGGCCAGGAAAAGCAGAATATAACCCAGCAGGACCAATCCGCTTCTTACCAGCGCCATCGGGTTTTCCACCGAACCGGAAATCGTGGCTCCTTCCACATTCTTATCTACATAAAAGAATCCTTTCCAGCCCAGCATATGGGTGGTAAAGGACCAGGGATTGATGGTTTCTTCAAAAACCGGCACCCGCAATTGCTGTACAATTGTAAAAACAATCACCACACATACGGTAGCTACAATTGGTCCCAGTGAGTTTTCTGAAAAAACGGAAAACATCAGGGCCATGGCGGCAATAGTGGTCAATGCCAGCGCGGCAAATATGAACGCGGCAAAAAATCGCCAGATCACATCCCCGGATTTCATGATGTGCATATCGGTTTCCTTAAACACTACCAGGTCTTCTGTGCCAAAGATCAGCATACTGCCCAACAGCGCAAATAAGGCCATACAGGCCAGTAATAAAATCACATAAACGGTACTGGCCCAGAACTTGGCCATGATCAGCTGGGTACGGGTCACCGGCTTACCAGCCAGCAGACGGAGAGTACCGAGATTCGCTTCACCGGATATCATATCCCC
>CAUJFR010000221.1 GCA_963169885.1 Bacteroidota bacterium | reverse complement strand
GCCAGTGGTACCACACCCTATGTAATCGGCGCATTGGATGAATGCAGGAAACGGGGAATCGTTACCGGGAGTATCTCCTGTAATCCTGATTCACCTGTTAGTGCGGCTGCGGATTTTCCTATCGAAGTGGTGGTGGGACCTGAATTTGTGACCGGCAGTACCCGCATGAAAAGCGGCACTGCGCAAAAGCTGGTGTTGAATATGATCTCCACTACGGTAATGATTCATCTCGGACGAGTGGAAGACAATAAGATGGTGAACATGCAACTAACGAACGATAAGTTGGTTGATCGCGGTACCCGCATGCTTATGGAGCGTATCAAGCTCGCTGATTATGAAAAAGCGAAAGAATTACTGTTACAACATGGCAGTGTGAAAAAAGCGGCAGATTCTTTAGCCGGATAATTTTATTTTCCCGTGATTGCAATGTATATTGCACACCTGTTAAAACAAGGTGGTATATCAGCACATCCATATTACTCCTCCTGCTGTGGTGAACAACTTCACCACCATTACTATTACCACCACAATCCCTTAACGGGATTGTATATTATCATATCAACACATGGGCGGTCTGCTGTAAGAGAACAAGAATTTTTCTGTTTACCGTATTCAATATTCAATATTCATCAGTTTAAATAATCAAGGAATCATGCAGGTTTTAAAATTCGGCGGCACTTCGGTTGCCAACGCGGAGAATATCAACAAGGTCGTGGAGATCGTTTCTGCCACTATTAAAAAAGAACCCGCCGTAGTGGTGGTGTCCGCCCTCGGTGGAGTAACGGATCTGTTATTAGGTGCCGCTACGATGGCTGCGGCAGGGGACGAGACGTACCGGGAAAAATTAACCGTGGTGGAACAACGTCACCTGGATGCGGTGAAACAATTATTACCCGTTGCCGGGCAGAGCCAGTTGCTCAGTCTTGTCAAAAAAGCCTGCAATGAAATTGAAGATATCTGCAATGGTATTTACCTGTTGCGGGAACTGACTGCCCGTTCCAAAGACCGCATTGCCAGTTACGGGGAATGGCTTTCTTCCCAGATCATTGCCGCCCGTTTCAATACCAACGGGGTGCCGGCACAATGGATTGATGCACGTTCACTCATCCGTACCAATTCAAACTTTACGGCAGCGGAAGTGGATTATGCAGTCACCAATCAACAGGTACATCAGTTTTTTAATAAAGCGGAAAGTTCCCTGTTCATATTACCGGGATTTATTGCGTCCGACTCCAACGGCATCACTACTACATTAGGTCGTGGAGGTTCGGATTTCACCGCTGCTATCATGGCGGCTGCCCTGGACGCCACCGTACTCGAGATATGGACGGATGTAAGCGGAATGATGACGGCCGATCCACGGCTCACCAGCAATGCCCGGATTATACCGCAGATTTCTTATCAGGAAGCCATGGAACTTTCTCATTTCGGCGCTAAAGTGATCTACCCGCCCACCATTCAGCCCGTTATGGGGAAAGGGATACCGGTCTGGATTAAAAATACATTTGCCCCGGCAGATGAAGGCACACTCATCGAAGCCGTAACCAGAAAAGATGGAGATATCGTCAGAGGTATTTCCAGCATTAATAATATTGCCCTGATCAGTCTCGAAGGAAGTGGCATGATCGGGATCCCTGGTTTCTCCAAACGTTTATTCGAAGCATTAAGCAGTGAAAAAATAAATGTCATCCTCATCACCCAGAGTTCTTCTGAACATTCCATTTGTGTGGGAATTGATACCGGTTCTGCGGCCAAGGCCAAACAGGCGGTGGATGCTGCTTTTGCCAATGAAATTGCCCTCAGCAAAGTAGAGCCGCTGCAAATCGAGTCGGATCTATCCATTGTCGCATTGGTAGGAGAGAATATGAAGAGCCATCCCGGCATCAGCGGCCGTATGTTCAGTGCCATGGGACGAAACGGGGTGAATGTAAGGGCCATTGCGCAGGGTTCATCCGAGAAAAATATTTCCGCTGTGATCGCCACCCGGGATGTGCGCAAGTCCATTAACGTCCTGCATGAAGAGTTTTTTGAAACCTCTTACAAGCAGGTGAACCTCTATATCACCGGAACCGGAAATGTAGGTGCCCGTTTATTGGCACAAATCCAGCAGCAACTTGCGTTTATGCAGGCGCATCAGCATTTACAGGTGAATATCGTGGGAATCAGCAACAGCCGGAAAATGCTGCTGAAGGAGGAAGGAATTAATATGGCCGATTGGAAAGCACAACTGGAAGAGGGGGAAGTGGCCAATCTTCAGCAATTTGTCAGTGAAATCATCAGCCGTAATCTGCGTAACTCCATTTTTGTAGACGTCACAGCCAGTGAAGTAGTGGCTGCTGTCTATGCGCAATTGCTGGAGAAAAGTGTGAATGTGGTGGCCTGTAATAAAGTGGCGGCTTCTTCGGCTTACAGTAATTATAAAAAACTGAAAGACCTGGCCCGGGCTTATAATTGTCAGTTCCTTTTCGAAACCAATGTGGGGGCCGCGCTTCCGATCATTGCCACCCTGAATGACCTGGTCAGCAGCGGAGATAATATCCACCGGATGCAGGCCGTACTCAGTGGTACCCTCAATTTTGTATTCAATAATTATGATGGCACCCGGAAATTTGCCGATGTGGTGAAACAGGCCCAGGAGGAAGGATACACTGAACCGGATCCGCGACTTGATCTCAGTGGTACGGATGTCATGCGTAAGATCATGATCCTGGCCCGCGAAGCCGGACATAAAATGGAGATGGACGATATCTCCAATAATTCCTTTATGCCTGCTTCCTGCATGACAGGCACAGTCGCTGATTTCTATGCCGCTATGGGAACGGAAGAAGCGCACTTCAAACAATTGCTGGAGAAAGCCAACGCGGCAGGCTGTAAACTGAAATTTGTAGCTTCCTTCGAAAACGGGAAAGCTGCCGTGGGATTGCAACATATCGATCCCAAACATGACCTTTATCATTTGTATGGTAAGGATAACATCGTGCTGTTTTATACCGATCGCTATAAAGAACAACCCATGGTAGTAAAAGGAGCAGGGGCCGGTGCGGAGGTGACCGCGAGTGGGGTGTTTGCGGATATTATACGGGCGAGTAAGAAGTAGATAGTAGTTAGCAGATAGTAGTTAGTAGTCTTTGTCTTGTCCTGATATAGGTTGACAGATTAAGTCACCTAAAATCGGGAATATATATGCAAAAGAGTCATCAAGAGCAAGTTCGGTACAGTAGTAGCTTTAAGCAACAAGTAGTCAGGGAATTAGAATCAGGGGCAGGAATT
>CAUJFR010000220.1 GCA_963169885.1 Bacteroidota bacterium | reverse complement strand
TGCCCCTCAATTCACTTCCTTTGATATTTTCCAACCTCCCCGTGCACTGGTATAATTTCTCTTTTTTATCACTCTTTTTTTTTCACTGATTTTTCAGATTAAGTAATTTATTATGCTGAATCATATTATCCGCTTTTCCATCCGGAACAAGCTGATCATTGGGCTATTAATGCTGGGATTAATTGGCTGGGGAGCCATATCCTTTTCAAAGTTGCCTATAGATGCTGTTCCGGATATAACCAATAATCAGGTCCAGGTAATCACCGTATCTCCCTCCCTGGCCGCTCCTGAAGTAGAGCGACTGATTACTTTTCCTATCGAACAGGCCATGGCAAGTGTGCCGGGTATTGAAGAGATCCGCTCTTTTTCCCGTTTTGGTCTGTCCCTGGTGACCATTGTATTTGATGATAACACCAATGTATACTGGGCCCGACAGCAGATTTCCGAACGACTGCAACAGGTACGGGCAGAAATTCCGGCCGACGCCGGCAATCCCTTTATGGGACCGGTTACCACCGGTCTTGGGGAAATTTTCCAGTATGCGGTAAAACCCAAAAAAGGATTTGAATCAAGATTTACCCCCGCCGAACTCCGTACGATCCAGGACTGGATTGTACGAAGACAATTATTAGGCACACCCGGTGTGGCTGATGTAAGCAGTTTTGGAGGTAATCTCAAACAATATGAAGTGTCAATCAACACTGACCGGCTGAAGAGTATGAATGTGACGGTGGATGATGTTTTCAATGCGCTTCAGCTGAATAACCAGAATACCGGGGGGGCTTATATAGAAAAAGGCCCGACCGTTCTTTATATCCGTAGTGAAGGGCTGGCAAAAACCATTGATGATATCGGGAAGATTTTTGTCCGTCATACCAGTTCGGGTATTCCGGTTTATATCAAGGATGTGGCCGAAGTCAAAACGGGTGCTGCCGTTCGTTACGGCGCCATGTGTTACAATGATGAAGGAGAAGTGGCCGGTGCGGTGGTGATGATGCTAAAGGGCAGCAACTCTTCAGAAGTCATTAAGGATGTAAAGAATAAAATCACCCAGATTGAAAAGACGCTTCCGGAAGGCGTGGAGATTGTCCCCTTCCTGGACCGGACCAAAATGGTGAATAATGCCATTGGTACCGTGGAGAAAAACCTGATCGAAGGTGCATTGATCGTGATCTTTATCCTGGTTCTCTTCCTGGGTAATCTGCGGGCAGGACTGATCGTGGCCTCTGTAATTCCCTTATCCATGATGTTTGCCGTGATCATGATGAATGCCTTCGGTGTATCCGGCAACCTGATGAGTCTGGGTGCGTTGGACTTCGGTTTGATTGTTGACGGGGCCGTGATCATTGTGGAAGCGGTGATGCACCGGCTATATCATAGCCGGCATTTTGAAACGAGTAACAGCATCACTCAGCAAACTATGAACGATGAAGTGGAAGGATCGGCCGGGAAAATGATGAACTCGGCGGTATTCGGACAAATCATCATCCTGATCGTTTATCTGCCGATCCTGGCCCTCGTGGGTATTGAAGGAAAGATGTTTAAACCCATGGCGCAGACGGTTTCCTTTGCCCTGATCGGTGCCTTTATTCTTTCCCTGACCTACGTGCCGATGATTACCTCTCTTTTTCTTAGTAAGAAAATGCATCACCGCGAGAATTTCTCCGATAAGATGATGAAATGGATACAACGGATGTATGAACCGGCATTACACAAAGCCCTGGCATTTCCCAAGCTGATCACAGGTTTTGTTGTCGTGTTCTTTCTATTCGCTGTTTTCATTCTCTCCCGGATGGGAGGGGAGTTTATCCCAAAACTGGAAGAAGGAGACTTTGCCGTGGATACCCGGTTACTGACCGGCAGTTCGCTGTCACAAACCATTGAATCGACTCAGCAGTCGGCGGGTATTTTATTAAAACGTTTTCCCGAAGTAGAGAAGGTCGTCACCAAGATCGGTTCCGGGGAAATCCCCACTGACCCGATGCCCATCGAAGCGTCGGATATGATGGTGATCCTGAAAGATAAAAGTGAATGGACGTCGGCAAAAACTTTTGATGAACTGGCCGATAAAATGAGTAAGGCCCTGGAGGATGTGCCGGGTATCACTGCCGGATTCCAATATCCGGTACAAATGCGGTTTAATGAACTGATGACCGGTGCCCGTCAGGATGTGGTCTGTAAGATATTCGGGGAAGACCTCGATACACTGGCGGCTTATTCTAAAAAACTCGGTGAAGTGGTGAGTACGGTGGATGGGGCGGCCGATCTGTATGTGGAAACCGTTACCGGTTTGCCGCAAATCGTAATCAGTTTTAACCGGGATCAGATGTCGCATTATCAATTGAATGTGGCTGATGTGAACCGGGTGATCCGTACCGCTTTTGCGGGAGAAAGTGCAGGAACAATTTATGAGAATGAGCGACGGTTTGACCTGGTTGTACGCCTCAATCAGCAATCCCGCCAGGATCTTACGGATGTTCAGAATCTGTTGATCGCCACACCCATCGGAACACAGATTCCATTGTACCAGGTGGCAACCGTTGAAATAAAAGAAGGGCCCAACCAGATTCAGCGGGAGGATGCCAAACGAAGAATTGTAGTTGGATTTAATGTTCGGGGACGGGATGTGCAGAGTGTGGTGGATGAACTCAGCAAAAAAGTAAATGAGCAGGTAAAACTGCCTTCCGGATATTATGTGACCTATGGCGGTCAGTTTGAAAACCTGGTGGAAGCAAAGAAAAGATTAAGTATCGCTTTGCCTATTGCGTTATTACTCATTTTCATCATGCTCTATTTTGCTTTTGGTAAACTCAAATACGGGGTATTGATCTTCTCCGCCATTCCCTTGTCCGCCATCGGAGGTATATTGGCCTTGTGGCTCCGTGGTATGCCGTTCAGTATTTCTGCGGGGGTGGGCTTTATCGCCTTGTTTGGGGTAGCGGTATTAAATGGAATCGTATTGATCACCGAGTTTAACCGCCTGAAAGAACAGGGCATGCATGATCTTAAATTCATCATTATGGAAGGAACAAAAGTCCGGTTACGTCCGGTATTGATGACGGCCTCTGTGGCCTCTCTTGGATTTCTGCCCATGGCCCTGAGTGCCGGAGCCGGTGCTGAAGTGCAACGGCCATTAGCTACCGTGGTGATAGGCGGCCTGGTGACTGCCACTTTCCTGACCCTTGTTTTATTGCCTATCCTGTATATGTGGCTGGAAAAAGAGAAACCCAGGAAAAGGAAACCGCGTCCTGTTGCCGTACTATTCTTCCTGTTGTCTTTGGGTACACTGGCACAGGCCCAGCAGCCCGCAGGTAAATCAATAAAACTGGAAGAATTATTAATACTGGCCGATCAACAGAATATTTCTGTACAGGCTATGCAAAAAGAAGCGGCATACTGGAAACAATTGCAGGCTTCCGTGGCCGACCAGGGCAGAACCGTACTGAGTGCTGAATATGGCAAGATCAATAGTATTAATAATGATACGAGATTTTCCCTCAACCAGTCTTTTACACTTCCCGTGGTATATAAGCGGCAACGGGCCTTTTACAGTGCCGGGGAACAATCCCAGCAGGCACTTGTCCAATGGAAACAACAGGAACTGCACCGGGAAATAAAAATGCTGTATTGGTCTATGACGGATCGGTTAGACAGGCAACAATTATTAAAGCAACTTGATTCCGTTTACAGCCGGGTATTACAGGCCGCAACACTGCGATTGAAAGCCGGAGAATCCAATCAGCTGGAAAAAACAAGTGCCGAGGCCCAGGTGGCCCAGTTGAAAATACAGCTGACACAACTGCAATCCGATTTACTGATTGATCAGCAGCAATTACAATGGTTACTGAACAGTAGTGAATTTTACTTGCCGGATCCGGTCAGCATGAGCAGCAGGGAAATGGAATGGACCGATACAAGCAGTATTGCGGCTCATCCGTTGGTAAAATACCGGGAGGGGCAGGTCGTGATGGCTACGGCCCAGACCGATATGGAAAAAAACAAACTGGTGCCGGATCTCTCTGCAGGTTATAATAATATGTCCATTGTCGGATATCAGTCTGCAGATGGCATTACCCAGAAATATTATGGTCCGGGTCAGCGCTTTGGCACGGTGAATATTACGATGGGAGTGCCGCTGTTCACCAAAGCAGCCCGCAATAAAGTAAAAGCGGCTAAACTGAGTGAAGAAGCCGCACAACTGAATGTGAAAGCCGCGGATCAGCAATTAAAATCCCAATTATTACAATACCAGGAAGCCTATAAAAAACAACAGCATCTGGTACAGTATTATAATAATGAGGGACGGGCCCAATCAGCACTGATCATCAGTCATGCGGGTCAGAATTTTGAGAAAGGGCAGATCAGTTATCTCGAATGGACAATGCTGATGAACAACGCGACCGGTATCCAACTGGCCAGGCTGGATGTCATGGCTCAATTAAACAGGATCCGTACAGAAATTGAATACTTAACCGGTAAATAAAACTAAAATGAACCGATTTAACATTTATATATTGGCCTTGCTGTTTACAGCAGCCTGTTCCTCCAAGAAACAGTCGGCTACGGAAGAAAAAGAAACGGTATTGGCTGACCAGGTACAATTAACCGACGTACAACTTAAAAATGCGGGAATTGAAACCGGCAAAGCGATCCGCCAGCCGTTGAATACAGTACTCAAAGTAAACGGACATGTGGATGTTCCACCGCAGAATATTGTTTCCATCAGCTTTCCCATGGGCGGCTATCTCCGCTCAACCAAACTGCTGCCGGGAATGCATATCAGCCGGGGTGAAGTGATTGCAGTGATCGAAGATCAGTCCCTGGTACAATTGCAGCAGGACTACCTGGTGACTAAGGCAAGGTTGCAGTTTCTTCAACAGGAATATGAGCGGCAGAAAATGTTGAATGAAAACAAAGTGAACGCGGAAAAAACATTCCAGCAGGCCGAATCGGAATATTTGTCCCAGAAAGTATTGCTGAAAGGCTACAGTGAAAAACTGTACCTGATCGGGATTAACCCGGCCGGACTTTCAGAAAACAGTATCTCCAGGAGTGTTTCGGTGCATTCCCCGATCAATGGGTTTGTATCAAAGGTCAATGTGAATATTGGTAAATATGTGACCGCTACAGATGTCTTGTTTGAATTAATTAATCCGGATGATATGCATGCGGCATTAAC
>CAUJFR010000219.1 GCA_963169885.1 Bacteroidota bacterium | reverse complement strand
CTAAACTGGTATTCTTTACAGCCTGGGAAATGGCGAACCGGAATGAAATGCTGAAAAGGGATATCAAACTCGAGATTCCGAAGCGCGGTATGTGATCGCCACGAATGCTTTGTAAGCCCCGGCAAGCCGGGGCTTTTTTGTTTGGCCACAAAAACACACGAAAGAACACAAAAAATACAGAAAGGCGTACCACGTATTGCACGGACATACGCGGATTAAATTGCTGCCTTTCTGTATTTTTCGTGCCTCTTCGTGTTAATTCGTGGCTTGCCCCTTTGCCGAAGGCAAATCATCCCTGGCCAGCGTCGATAGTTTTCAGCTTATTTTATTATTTTAGCCAAAACCTGCCACATGCAACAAGATCCGCAAGATGAAAGTATCGTTTCCGGTATTTATGACAATTACCAGGATACACAGAAAGAGATCCTGGAAATGGAACTCAAAAAGACAAAGAACAAGCTTTTTACCCTGGCCGCTATCTTTTTTATCAGTGACCTGATCCAACTGATAGCCGCGAATGCAGTTAACCCGACTACACTCATTGTGATTGCCGTTATCCCTTTATTATTTGTAGGATTGGCTTTTCTTTCCACCAAGGAACCCCTGCTGGCCATGATACTATGTGCCGTGATCATAGCCGCCATCTGGATTTATATGGCCGTATTGTCTGGTGGACTTACAGCCATAAGTGGCCTGATTATGAAGGGCGTGGTGGTCTTCCTGATCATTGCAGGTTTCCAAAGTGCCATTGAGGCACAAAAAATTAAAAAGGAACTGAAGCGCTGACCGACCCGGATATTTAATATTTTTTTTAAACTAAACGCAACTTCCGGGGTCTGATCTCTGTCTGATAAATATCACTTTAACAGCGATTTTGATCCCTACCTTCTAAATAGCAAGAACCCCGAACAGTATTCTGTACGGGGTTCTTCCATTTTTATCCTCTCTGAGTTCATTACCAGCCAAGTACCCATGCAAAAATCAGTGGCGCCACAATGGTGGCATCACTTTCCACGATAAATTTAGGTGTATTAATGTCCAGTTTACCCCAGGTGATCTTTTCATTGGGCACAGCCCCTGAATAAGAACCATAAGAAGTGGTGGAATCACTGATCTGGCAGAAATAACTCCAGAAAGGCACATCATGCCATTCCAGATCCTGGTACATCATCGGCACCACACAGATCGGGAAATCACCGGCGATACCGCCACCTACCTGGAAGAAACCAACGCCTTTACCCCCGGAATTATTCCGGTACCAGTCGGCCAGCCATACCATATATTCAATTCCGTTCTTTACAGTGGAAGCTTTCAATTCGCCTTTGATCACATAACTGGCGAAGATATTACCGGTGGTACTGTCTTCCCAACCCGGTACCACGATCGGAATATTCTTTTCCGCGGCGGCAATGATCCAGCTGTCTTTCGGATCTATTTCATAATACTGCTTCAGGTCACCACTCAGTACTGTCTTATATAAGAACTCATGCGGGAAATAGCGTTCTCCGGCTGCTTCGGCGTCTTTCCACTGTTTTACCAGGTGTTTCTGCAGACGACGAAATGCTTCTTCCTCCGGAATACAGGTATCGGTTACCCGGTTGTAGTGATTTTCGAGCAGATCCCACTCTTCCTGCGGTGTCAGGTCACGATAGTTGGGTATACGTTTGTAATGGGAGTGTGCAACGAGGTTCATCACATCTTCTTCCAGGTTAGCACCTGTGCAACTGATAATATCCACTTTGCCCTGGCGGATCATTTCTGCGAGGGAAATACCCAGTTCACCTGTGCTCATGGCACCGGCCAGGGTGATCATCATTTTACCTCCTTCGAGCAGGTGTTGTTCATAGCCTTTAGCGGCATCCACTAATGCAGCCGAATTGAAATGACGGTAATGATGTTGAATGAATTGAGAAACCGGACCTTTGTTCATTGTGTTTAAAATTTTAAGATCCGCCTTCAGATCATCCCGTATCGTACGGAATGAGACAATGCGGTGCGCAAAAGTACTGTTTTAGGGAGATTTTTATAAAAAGAAACCCCGGCTGCAGACGCAGACCAGGGTTGTTTTACCACACACCAAAACTAAGTCCTTCAGGATTTTTTAATCTTTTCCTTTATTGTCCAACTGTCATCTGCAGAGGCTCTGAGTACCAGCCGGGTATCTGCATTTTCCAGGGTCAGGTAATAAGTTGTGCCTTCCTCCCGTGCGGCTTCAAATAAATCGGAGATCCAGTAATGGTCATAATTCTTTTTCAAATCCGTCTGCAGTTTGAGCGGAAGTTCGGAACAGGTAATATTCCGGGTCAGTCCGAGCAGACGACCATCGGTATTATAGAAAGCAAACACATGCTTGTCATTAAATACAAAGGATGCCTTATAATAATCAGGACCGGTGGTCCACTCCACCTGGCTGGCCGTAGTGAATTCAGTTTTAAAGGCATTTAATACTTTTTCATTTACATTTTCATCAGCGGCATTTACGGCCAGGGAGCTTATCAGTACCACAAGGGCCAACAGCGTCTTTTTCATTTTAGAAGGTTT
>CAUJFR010000218.1 GCA_963169885.1 Bacteroidota bacterium | reverse complement strand
ATCTAATGCTTCAGGGTTTTTTTAGAGGAATTGTGATTCGCAGAAGACAAAAGTAATGTGCGGATGCAGATTCTGCAAGTAAAATCGCATTTATTTTTTGGGAACCTACTAAAATAAGTATCGTGTTTTTACGGCTGATTTTTTTTCCAGCTTTGATAACCAGGTAGTTCTCTCTTTGACTCCGCTGTCGGTTTACGTCTCGGTTTACAGGGTTTCAGATTTTCAAAGCAGTCGGTCGGCAAGTGCTGGTAAAGTTCCGTACCCTCCGTTTTCCATTTCAGCATCTCATCAGTTACCGGTTTGATGACTTTTCCGGGATTGCCTACCACCACACTACGGGGTGGAATGAGCTCGCCTTCCTTGATCAGGATCAAGGCCCCGACAATAGATTCATCTCCCAGTTCCACATGGTCCATGATCACGCTGTTCATGCCCACCAGGCAATTCTTACCGATCTGTGCGCCATGAATAATGGCCCCGTGACCAATATGCGCGCCTTCTTTTAATACGACCGTGATACCGGGAAACATATGAATGGTGCAGTTCTCCTGCACATTACAGCCATCTTCAAGAATGATCCGGCCCCAGTCGCCACGAAGCGCCGCACCCGGACCGATATAACAGTTGCGGCCGATGATCACATCGCCGGTTACCACGGCCTGCGGATGCACATAGGCGGATTTGTGGGCCACCGGCCTGATTTTTTTATAAGCGTAGAACATGGGGAATCATTTAATCGGTAATCAACAGGAATGTATAAACGAAAATCAGTCGTTGCCTGGCATCAGTTTTTTATCGGTACGGTAACAAAGTCCTTTGAACAGGGCCACCACATGATCTTTCTGGTTGCGGATCTCCACCTGGTACAGGCCGGTGGACTTCCCGTTATGCAGTTCCGTGGCCACGGCCGTCAGTATATCCCCGATATGCACGGGTTTGATGAAATTGATGGAAGTGTCCAGTGCCACTGACAAGGTATTGCGGTTATTGCAGGCAAAGGCAAATGCACTGTCGGCCATGGAGAAGGCGATACCTCCGTGAATGATGCCGAATCCATTTACCATTTCCGGGCGGATCGTCATACGGATACGGCTATACCCTTCCCGGATCTCCAGTATGGAAATGCCCAGCCAGCGACTGAATGCATCATGCTCCATCATATGATTCACAACAGCCAGCGCTTCTTTGTCTTTTTCGGTATGCATAGATTATTCTCCTTTAAATACAGGTACTCTTTTTTCCAGGAAGGCATTCACGCCTTCTTTAAAATCGGCGGTCTGCGCAGCGCGTTGCTGCAGTTTATCCTCATTCTGCAATTGCTCATACAAGGTATGGGTAGACGACCATTGCAGTTCTTTTTTGATGAGGTACAGGGCCCGTGTGGGCATGGTGGCCAGGGTTTCTGTTATTTGCTTACAACCTGCTGCAAAATCGGCCTCTTCAAAAAATTTATAAATCATCCCGATCCGTTCAGCTTCTGCTGCCGCTATTTTATCACCCAACATCATTATTGCCGACGCTTTCTGCCAACCGATAAGCCGGGGCAGAAAAAAACTGCCGCCGGTATCTGGCACCAATCCGATTTTTGAAAAAGCCTGTATAAAAACGGCGGAACGTGCGGCAACAACAATATCACAACAAATGGCCAGGTTGGCACCGGCACCGGCAGCCACCCCGTTTACCGCTGCAACTACTGGTTTCTCCAGTTCACGGATCCGGGTCACGATCGGGTTAAAATGTTCACTCAGTATCCTGGCCATCCCGGGCCCGTTGGGATCGGTTACTTCCGCCAGATCCTGTCCGGCACAGAATGCTTTTCCCGAACCGGTTATTAATACAGCGCGGATACCCGGGTCCTTACAGGCATCCAGTTTTTCCTGCAGCAACAGGGCCATTTCCCGGTTGAATGCATTGAATTTATCGGGACGGTTGAGCGTGATATAGGCAATCGATCCTTTGCGCTCAAAGAGAATGGAAGACATAGCTGAATTTTAAAGCAAATTAGGAAAGATTCGGCTCAACCAAGGGACCGTTTTCAGCCCGAACGGAAATTTGACGGATTTCTTTATCTTAAGGGCACCAAACCATTAAACATGAAGCAACTCACTGCTGTCCTCCTGCTGTCCATCCTGTTCCTTTCCTGTGGTCCGGGTAAAGCGTATCCGGATAAAGTAAAACAAAATTTTATCAACAGCTGCGCGGCCAAAGCCAATGGCAATACAGCCCTGTGCGAGTGTTTATTTGAAAAAGTCAGGGAGCGATATACCTATGCTGAATTTATTACCCTTGAAAACGATATGAAAAAAGGGATCCAATCACAGGCATTTATGAATTATATGGATTCTGCCACACAGTCTTGTATAATTGAAAAAAGAGGAAAGCCTTAAATTGCAACGCCATTAAACCCATACACTTAAAAAACACATTATGTTCAGGTTCAGCCTTATCCTTTCTTTCCTGTTGCCTTTGTTTGCCATCGCTCAGCCTTCAGAAGCTGAGATCCGGAAGCAGATCACGAATGCAGGCACCAAACAAATAAAGTTTACCAAAACTACCGGAACCCGGCAATGGAACAGCGATGCGGGGAACTGGGAATGGGTCCGGGGTGTGGAAGTGATCCGTACAAGTGATTACACAGGCATTGACCTGGTGGTAACCGGTGATGTGGTATACCAATATACTGGTGCGGGCAAGTACACCTACTGGAAATTCCGGACCCTGAGTAATCAGTATCTGGGCATACCCAACCCCACCGATAAAGAAATTATGGATTTCCTGGGAACAGACTGGCCCAAATTCTATGGTTATTATTTCCGGAAAATTGTAAAACTGCATGCTGAGCCCGTACTGGCAGAAAATCCCGACTGGACCTGGCATACACCTAATTCGGTTTCATTTAAAATGAAACAAAGCTTTGATTTTATCTATTCCAATACCGAAGTACAGACCATGGAAACGATCTGGAATATCCGGTTATATCGGGATAACCCTAAAGACAAGTGGAAGAATTTCATATCGGTGAAAAGTCAGGATGCCCGGGAAGAAAAAATTACCGGTTCACAGAAGTATACCGTGGAACAGGTAAACGACCTGGAAAAGAAAACCCTGTTCTTCACGTTTGCAGAACAAAAAGCTAAACAGGAAGCGGCGGCTCTTCCTTCCGTAACCCTTCCGGATTTTAAAAACGCCGAAGAAATGGTAAAGTACCTGCATGATGTACTGCGAAACGGGAATCCGGAAAAATTCAGGGCCGTGTTGTTGCAGCTCCTGCATCCCGGTTATTTTGTGGAAGGCAGTACGGTCCGTCTTCAGCCTCAACAGGAACAAACCCTCCAACAGGTGATCACGGCGGTCTATAATAACAAGGCCACCTATAAGATGATGTACTGCCAGACGCCGGCTTATAAAGTGGATCAATGGGGCGGAGGCAGCCAGAAGAAAACCATTTATATCACCGGTGCCGTAAATAACTGTAATTCCTCATTTACGATTGCTCCGGTCAATATGGGCTATAAAGAAGGGGTGGCACAAACGGCTTTAAAGATCACTGAATATGGTGTATATGTCCGTCAGGACCAGGATGCGATCAATTTTGTGAGTTCTTTCAGCGACAGAAAGAAATTATGCCCGAATGATTAATGGCATTTAAAATAATCAAACGGTTCTTTGCAATCCTCACATTGGTAAAGGGCTTTGCAGGCGGTACTGCCAAACTCACTGATGCGGCGGGTATGCCAGCTTTCGCAATGCGGACATTGAACGGCTTCATCCGGTGCGAATAATTTATCGTTACAAACCTGTTGCCGGGGATTGGGTGGTGCAATGCCGTACTCCTTTAATTGCAATTTCCCTTTTTCCGTCATCCAGTCGGTGGTCCAGGCCGGACTGATCACGAACTTTACCAGCACATCTGCAAATCCGCGGGCCATCAGTTCCATTTTAATCGAAGCAGCAATCATATCCATGGCCGGGCAACCGGTATAGGTGGGGGTGATGGTTACGGTGACAGCTTCATCATCGATAGCTACTTCCCGTACAATACCCAGGTCCACGATACTGAGTACCGGAATTTCGGGGTCTTTGATTTCTTCAAGATAAGACCAGGTCTGTTGAATATCGGGAGTCATTGTATTCATTTGCACTTTACCATTCACTGTCCGGATAGGCCCGCTGCATATATTGAAGTTCGGCCAGTATAAAACCCATTTGCTCCGTATGGTTGCCTGTCTTTCCCCCGCTATGCATAAATACATTTTCCGGAACAATCAGCGTGGCTTCTTCGAGGATGGTTTTAACTTTAGCGGTCCAGTTGTTTTTCAACGCAATAAGGTCAATCGCTGCTTCAAAATCAGCCGGCATAAATAATTCACCGGTATAACACCAGAGTGCTTCCAGCGCTTTGTGCAGCCGGCGGTTGCTTTCTTCCGTGCCATCGCCCAGGCGGATCACCCATTCACTGCTCCAGCGCAGATGATAACTTACTTCTTTCAGTGATTTCTCTGCAATAGCCGCTATCCGTGTATCGGTATGATTGACTAATGCCTGGTATAAATAAAGCTGGTAAGTGCTGAAGAAAAACTGCCGCAGAATCGTCTGGGCCCAATCGCCATTGGGCTGCTCCGCCAGTAATACATTTTTAAACTCCCTTTCGGTCCGCAGGTAAGCCAGTGAATCTTCCGTGGCGCCATTACCCGTCAGTTCCGCCGCATACTGATAAAAACTCCGCGCCTGTCCGATCAGGTCCAGCGAAATATTGGTAATAGCGATATCCTGTTCCAGCACCGGGCCATGACCGCACCAGGCGGCGTTGCGTTGACCCAGTATTAGGGCATTGTCTGCCAGGTAAAGGGTGTAATTGGTTATTGTTTGAGTCATTGGGTTTAGTTGATAGGTTGATAAGTTAACAGGTTGACAGGTAGGTGTTCTAAGGAAACTTCCTTGTCAACCTGTCAACCTGTTAACTTGTCAACTACATATGGTTAACTTCGTCTGGTAACTGATAAAACGTTGGGTGCCGGTAGACTTTGTCCTGCGCTGGTTCATACAGTTCACCTGCTTCTTCCGGATTACTGGCCGTTATATATTTACTTTCAACTACCCAGATGCTTACCCCTTCCATCCGGCGGGTATACACATCCCTTGCATTCTCCATCGCCATTTGTGCATCAGCGGCATGCAGACTACCGGCATGTTTATGATCCAATCCGTTTTTGCTCCGGATAAAGACTTCCCAGAGGGGCCAGTCGTGGCCGGAGGTTGAACCGGTCGTGTTGCTGCCAGCACCAGAATCGGGGATATCGCCGTAGTAGAATCTTCTTAGTATATTCATCTGAGTCTTGTTCTTTGGTTTGTTTTATGAAGGTTATTAGTTGAAAAGTTGACAGGTTTACAAGTTAACAAGGTACTATTCTAAGAAGACCTCCTTGTCAACCTATCAACCTGTTAACTTATTAACTACATTCAAGCCGCTTCTCCTTTCGTCCTTTCACTTCTCTTCCTGGCA
>CAUJFR010000217.1 GCA_963169885.1 Bacteroidota bacterium | reverse complement strand
GGCTGATGTTTCCAGTTCATCAGGTTGGTACTGGTGGCATGTCCCCAGTGCATCGGTCCCCATACATTACCATCCGGATAATATTGATAGAACAGATGATAAGTGCCTTTGTAGTAGACCATCCCGTTGGGATCGTTCATCCAGTTGACCTTTGGGGTGAAGTGCAGGAGGGGGCGGAAGCGGGCGTCGCTGGTGTCCGGTTGTTGTGCCTGAAGTATGCTTGCATAAATAAACAGCATATAGCATATAAGAGTTCCTGATCTTTTCATAGCAGCAATTGATGACTGAATATCGGGTATTTAGGGCAAATGACAACGTTGAAAAGTTAACAGGTTTACAAGATGACAGGGTGGTGTTCTAAGAGGCCTCCCTTGTCAACCTATCAACTTGTTAACTTTTCAACTTACAGGCAGGGTTGACAGGTTGGCAAGTTTACAAGTTAACAAGGAAGGGCTTCTTAGTACATCCCTTGTCAACTTTTCAACCCGTCAACTTATCAACCCTTTAAACAGCCCCCTCCTTTAAAGATTATTGATCAAGTAATCCGCCTCCAGCAGGCCATTCGCTTTCATATCATCCCATAAGGAAACGGGCACTTCGCAGGTAGCCATGGCGATATTGGGTTTTACTTTTTCCGGATGGGAAGTGCTTAAGGCCACTGAATTCACGCCGGGAATACGGAAGCCGAAATTAAAGCAGGCTTCGGCGGGGGTGACATTGTGCTTGGCGCAGAGTTCAAAAAATTTGGCCCGCCAGGCAAATTTGGCTTTTCCATCTTCTGTTTCCGGATCTACTTTCTTGTAGTTATAAAAATCACGTCCGACCAGGAACCCGCCATTAAACACCGCGGAATTAATGATGACCACTCCTTTACTGTGCAGTTGCGCCATAAACTCAAGCAAGGGTTTCGGATGTGAATGCACAGTAATACTGTTGGCGATCATCACCCAGTCGAGGTCCACCTGTTGTGCAATACGCTCAATGCTTCTCCAGTTCTTAGCACCCACACCTACCGAACTAATCTTACCGGCGGCTTTCAGTTCTTGCAGGGCTTTATAGGCATCCAGGATATCCTGGAATCTTTTTTTATCATCGGCTTCATCCACCGCTGCTGCCAGGTATTCATCCGGATCATGCACTGAAGCTGTTTGTGTGCTGTATTTACCCAACAATTCATTTCCCTGCTCGTAACATTCGAGTATTCCCTGGTAACTTATCTTTTGTACCGCATCATGTTTGAGGTTATGCCATACGCCCGGTTCAAAAGTAGATTCCGGACCTGTTAAAGGTACCCGGTACCAGGCGAGCTTATTACTGATGATCACATTTTCCGGTGCTACGCCCAGTTCATCGAGACATTGTCCGAGTACTTCAAGGGCCAGTCCGGCTCCGTATTTTCCGGCCGAGTCAAACATCAGTAATCCACCAGGTGCATTTTGCACACACTCTTTCATAATGGCCAGTTTAGTGGCATAGGGAATTTCTTCATATATATTTCCCAGGGCGGTGGTACCAAAGATGACCGGGGGAAAATGAACTCTTGCTGACATGGGATAAAATTATAAGTGATAGAACCGGATCGCATTCCCGGAGAAGACCGATGCCTGCTCCTCCGGTGTAAAGGAACTGAAATAATTTTTAACAATCGTAAGTACCTGAGTATAGTTACCCGCCACGAGACAAACGGGCCAGTCGCTGCCATACATAATGCGTTTGGTTCCAAATGCTTTCACCACCACATCGAGGTATGGAGTGAAATCTTCCGGCCGCCATTTTGTATAATCTGCTTCGGTGACCATCCCGCTGATCTTGCAATATAGATTCGGGAAAGCCGCGAGCTCTTTCAGGTCTTTCGCCCAATCGCTGATCTGTCCTTTCTTTACATAGGGTTTGGCGATATGATCCAGTACAAAGGGTTGTCCGGGAAACTGACGAACCAGTTCCTTTACGGCAGCGAGGTGATGAGGAAAAACGAGGATATCATAGGTAAATCCATATTTCTTCAACAGTCCAATGCCGCGGAGAAAGGCAGGTTGCAGCATAAAGGAAGGATCTTCTCCCTGCAGTACATGACGGAATCCTTTGATGATGGGAATTGTCTGATAAAATTCGAGATTACCCGGTAATTCTTCAGATCGTAAATCGGTCCAGCCCACCACGCCTTTGATGATTTCATGTTGCTGGCTGAGCTCCACCAGGAAGGCGGTTTCAATTTCTTTTTGGTCAGCTTGTACCGCGACCGAACCGGCCACCCCGTTTTCTTTGTATACGGCTGCCAGTTCTTCCGGAAGGAAATCACGACGGATCGATTTCATTTCGTCATCGATCCAGCTGTGTTTTTCGGGTTCGTAGCGCCAGAAATGCTGGTGGCTGTCGATAATCATGAGGGTTTGTTGTTTGTCGTTTAGTGTTTATCTATTTATCACCCTTCGGCAGGCTCAGGGTGACACCAGTTGTCCATGTCATGGTGAGCTTGTCGAACCATGAGCTACTTATTTTTATAATCATTACACAGCTGCTTACTCGTTCCCAATCCATCGATCCCCAATTCCACCACATCGCCTTCTTTCAGGAAGATATTGGGATTGAAGCCGAGGCCCACACCTGCGGGAGTGCCGGTGGATACGATATCGCCGGGGAGCAGGGTCATAAACTGACTGATATAGGAAACGAGGAAGGGAATATTAAAGATCAGGTCATTGGTATTGCTGTCCTGCATCATCTTGCCGTTTAGGCTTAACCAGAGACGAAGATTGTGCGGATCAGGAATTTCATCTTTGGTCACGAGCCAGGGACCAATAGGGGCGAATGTATCACAACCCTTTCCTTTATCCCAGGTACCGCCGCGTTCCAATTGAAATTCACGTTCACTCACATCATTGTGCAGCGCATAGCCGGCCACATAGTCCATGGCTTCACTCACTTCCACATAGGATGCTTTTTTCCCCATGACAAAGGCCAGCTCTACTTCCCAATCCGTCTTTACGGAATTCTTCGGAATGGTGATCGGGTCGTTGGGGCCGTTATAGGAAGTCGTCGATTTGAAAAAGATGATCGGCTCTTTCGGGATCGGCGCATTGGTTTCCTTTGCGTGTTTGGAATAATTCAATCCGATGCAGACGATCTTGGAAGGACGGGCCACCGGGGGACCTAAGCGGGTTCCTTCGGGCACCACCGGCAGTTTACCTGTTTCTGAATTCACGATAGCAGTGAGACGGGCAATGCCGTCTTCTGCCAGGAATTGTTCATTATAATCACTCACAAAAGCACTGCAATCATAATTGACGCCATCGATATGTACACCGGGCTTTTCGCTACCGGGTGCTCCAAACCTGATTAGTTTCATTGGTATAATTAATTATTAAGGTGTATAAATCCGCCGTCAATGGGATAATCATTGCCGGTAATAAACGAGGCTTCCTCACTGCAGAGATAGAGCGCCAGGGCAGCTATTTCATCCACATGGCCCATGCGGCCGATGGGCTGACTCTTTGATAATTTATCAAACATTTCCGCTTCTTTACCCGGATAGTTCTTGGAAATAAAACCATCCACAAACGGGGTATGGACACGGGCCGGGGAGATACAGTTACACCGGATACCTGCTGCCATAAAATCACGGGCGGTGGACAGGGTCATTCCTACTACGGCTCCTTTACTCATACTATAAGCAAAGCGATCGGTAATACCCACCGAAGAAGCGATGGAAGCCATATTGAGAATAACCCCTCCGGTTTGCTTCATTACCGGGATCACTTCATGCAGGCAGTTATAAATTCCTTTTACATTGATTTCAAAAATGCGGGTAAAATCTTCCACCGCTGTATTTTCTGCATTACCTATATGGGCCACCCCGGCATTATTCACCAGGATATGAATGGCGGGTAATTGAGCCACCGCTGCTTTAACGGCCGGCTGATCGGATACATTGCAAATGATGAATCCGGCCTGACCTCCGGCCGCTTTAATTTCTTCCACGGTTTGTGAGGCACCTTTTTCATCCAGGTCCAGGATATAGACCGAAGCCCCTTGTTTCGCGAATAGTGTGGAAATAGCCCGGCCGATACCACTTCCTCCACCGGTCACGAGGGCTGTCTTATTGGATAGGGAAAACATGATTGATAATTATAGTCAGGTTAATTGAAAGATCTGATTCATCAGCACCCATTTTTCTCCTTTTGCAGCCCAGGGTAAGGGTTGCTGGAATTTCCACATCAGCTGCTCCCATTCCTGTACAGCAGGATTCGCTGCATCGGCAGTTGCTTTTGCAGAAGGATCAAAGGCATCACTCGTTTCCATGATCATAAAGAGCCGGTTGCCCGTTCGGTAAATTTCCATTTGCAGAATACCGGCTTCCTTGATGCTTTCCGGTATTCCGGGTAACTGGGCACCGGGCTGATGCCATTGTTCATATTCAGCGATCAGTGCCGGATCATCCACGAGGTCAAGTGCCAGGCAATAACGTTTCATCGGATTATGTTTATGGTTGACTTTTTTGGGGCATCAGTCAGGTTCTTCACTTTGTACCCTTTCAATCCGAATAAAAGTATTACTGCAAAACATAACAAAGGTACAATATAGGCCAGCTGAATGTTCCCTGTACTGTCTGCAATCCATCCGAAAACCGGAGGAAGGATGGCTCCACCTACAATGGACATGATGATGAGACTGCTGCCATACTCGGTATCCGTACCCAGGTCTTTAATACCCAGGGAGAAAATTGTCGGGAACATGATGGACATAAAAAAGGCGATGCCAATCACCGCAATCAATGCGGGTATACCGGAGGCAAACATGGCCACGGCACATAATCCAATATTGATCATCGCATAGATTGACAGAAGACGGGCGGGTTTTATCTTTTCCACCATCAGGTAAGTACCTACAAAACGACCGATCATAAAGGCGAGTCCGCAACCCCAGCCAAGATAATTCCCGGCCACTTTATCACTCACCCCTGCCGCCTTCGGTGCATATAACAGGAAAAAGCTGAAAACACAGACCTGTGCACCTACATAAAAAAATTGTGCAACGACGGCCCAGGTCAGGTGGGTATGACGAAATGCATGAAGAATGGATTTACTTTTCCCTTTACCGGATTCTTCGGATTGCTTTACCTCTGGCAAATGCGTAAACCAGAAAATCACCGCCACCAGTAAAATACACAGCCCCAGGATCAGGTAAGGCATTTTCACTGTTGATGCTTCTGCAGCAAGCGCCAGCTTACGGGCTTCTTCGGTCATTCCGGCCAGTTCCACTTCTGAATAATCCTTTGTAAGAATCAGATTCACGCCAATAATCGGTGCCATGGTAGCCGCAAGTCCGTTAAAGGACTGCGAGAGGTTCAGTCGCTGCGTGGAGGTTTCAGGATCACCCAACAGATCGGCATACGGATTCGCGGCTGTTTCCAGGAATGTGAGTCCGCTGGCAATCACAAATAAGGCTCCGAGAAAGAAAGCATATTGCTGTGTATTGGCAGCTGGTATAAAAAGAAAAGAACCAATAGCGAAGAGCACCAGTCCCAGGATCACTCCCGCTTTATAACCGAATTTCTTCATCACATACCCTGCCGGCAGAGCCATCAGGAAATAGGCGATAAACACGGCACTATCCACGAGGGAAGACTGTAATGTATTTAAAGTAAAAGCCTTTTTCAGGTGTTTGATCAGTACCGGATCCAGGTTATGTACAAATCCCCAGAAAAAAAACAGGGAAGTGACCATGATAAAGGCAAACCGGTACTTTTTGCTCGTTAATGCAGCCATGTTGTTGGTTGAATCGTTAGTATATAGTGTCAATAAAAAATTAAACCCATGAACGAATGATCCCCAGTTCCAGTCCGCGTAATTCCGCCAGTCCTCTTAACCGGCCGATGGCCGAATAACCCGGATTGGTTTTCTTTTTCAGGTCATCCAGCATCTGGTGTCC
>CAUJFR010000216.1 GCA_963169885.1 Bacteroidota bacterium | reverse complement strand
TTCAGTAATCCGGATGCAACGGCAACGGGCGAAAAATTCAAAATCCCGATTTCTTATAATGCTGCGGCGGATACGGCTTCCTGGAATGATATGAAAAACTTCTTCGGAACCATCTTCAACTAGTAGAATTACGATAGATTTTTTTAATGCCCGGAACGTTTCCGGGTTTTTTATTTCACAAAAATCTGCAGTAATGTGTTCATTTTCAAATCTATGTATCAGGCATTAAAAATGAAGCTGAAAAAATACGTAGTAAAATTATGAGTTATAAAAACCGGCTATTACTTTAGCGGCCCGTACCTTTTAAAAACAACCCTTTGAAGAAAACGTTTACCCTCCTGTTTGCCGGGATCCTGTTCCTGGCTGCGTGCAAAAAAGAAGCACTTCCTGTTCCTGAAATTAAAGCCGCTTGTTCCGTTCAGACAATCAATCCGTCTGGCCGCAGTTATAGTACCGACTCGGTGATCAAATACAATTGTACCGGTAGTTATTGCGGACTGATACCCATGAACAGTAATAATTACTGGATCTATGAAGATTCCATATATGCAGATGGGGTGTTTAAACAGGTGCAGTATGATACCCTTCGTTTTACCAGTACTTATCACTCGCTGAATGATGGGTTGATCTGGTGGGAGTCCACGTTAAATATCGGGCTTCCCGAAAAAATGTATGCCAGTGATTCAGCCATTTTTAAAATGGAGGACCGGATGTTTACGTCCGGAGTCATTGATGTAAAGAAAGAGTATGGATTGTTTGAAGGCGATTCCCTGCGTTACCTTACCGCTTTTGAAGACGCGGCGGCCATTGGTCGTTCCCTTAAAATAGCCACCACTTTATCCACCCCGGCTGGTGAATTCACAAATTATCTTTTCGTTGAAAAAAATGCGCGGAATTTCCGGAAAGACCAGGTTTATTTTATGCCAGGTGTGGGTGTCATCAAATACCGTCATGAAAAAGCAGCCATGGGTAGTCCGGTGGTGAAACTGCAGCAGGTATCGACGCTGGTGAAATTTCATATAGAATAAAAAGAACGAAGAGAAGAAAGTACGAAGTACGAGGTACGAGGTACGACTGACGTGCCTTGAAGCTTAAGTTCTTAGAACGGGCTGTTGACTACTAACTACTAACTCCCGACTTCTATCTGCTTCCTTACTTCTCTCGCCAGTTCCTCCAGCATTTTCACATATTCCTTACTGTAGCTGCTGTTGTCTTTGTAGTCAAACCGCGATCTTTCAATGGCGCCCTTGAGTACGAAACCGGCAAATTGGGCCTGTTCGGTGGAATAAAAAAGTTGGGCAAATTTACTCGCTGGATCAAATGTTTTTAAACCGATTCCGTGCTGGTAAAATTTAAGGGGCAATATCACCCTGGAAGGCATAAAATAAGAAGACTTGTCAGCGATCAGCTGAAAGTACACGGCATAATATTCCAGCATTTGAATCAGGCGTTCCCTGATTTCATTATCTGACTCTTCTTTGACGGCTTTATTCCGCCATTTGTTTTTCGTTTCATCAAAGAGAGCAGTCGCACCTCCCTTCTCTATCCGCAGTAAGTGCCAGACGAGTTTTAATTTTTCGCCCCGGGCATCTGCCAGTTCAGTCAGCTTTAACACACCGTCTTTATAACTTGTAAACCGGGTATGAAACCGGTCAAATCCTTCTCCGCCCCCAGCTACCTGCACCACATTGGCTTCTTTCATATTCCAGGTACCTGTGATGGAGATACTGTCTTGCTGGTTAAACTTTCCCTTTTCTGAAAACCGGACCAGCTTCAGGCATTTCAGGTCAGTGAGGGAGTCCTGGGTAGCCGCATATACTTCCTCCTGTTTACGGGTCTGCAGTTCCTCTTCCGGATACAGGACGAACCAGTTGCCCGGTAAAATGTCTTCCGGGTTATCTGTATCGGCTGACTTACAGGAAAAAAATAAAAAAGAGATTAGCAGAAAAGCGGTTAAGTAGCGCATGCCACAAAAATAAAACTCCTCCCGGAATACGGGAGGAGTTTTCATCAACAATACATAAGGATTAAGGCAGGGTAATCAGGCGATGGTTGTTGCCGTTGTTCCAGGTCAACAGGGCTTTGTTATCACAATCCCCGTTGCTGGGTGCTCCATAGTTCAGGAAAAGGATACGGCTGTTAATCTTAATTTTCAGGGTACCGTCACTGATCCAGGGACAGATCATCTTCTTGATCAGGGGCGATTCGGTATTCAGGTTAATGGTGAGTCCGTTGTTAAATTCAGTTTTGGAACGTACTTCCAGGCTGTACACATCATCCCGCAGCTGACGGGTGGCCCCTCCTTCAATCTGTTTTACATACTTGATGCCATCGTAATTGTAACCGCGTCCGTTCGGATGGGTTACCTTACCACCTACCACCTGTACGGTGAATTTGATATTTCCGTTTTCGCTGAGGTTGGTAACGATCTTGGTGCCTTCAATCTTAGCCCGGTTCAGGTAGAAATTATCAAGGGTAATCGTCATCACTGCATCCGGACGACGGATCGGGGCAGTCAGGTGGATTACAATAGCTCCACGACGGAATTTACCATCGGCACAAAGACAACCGTCAGGACCGAAATCAATGGTAACCGTTTTGGGATAGGTGCTGTCATTCGGCGAAACGGTAATGTCAGCACATGGCCCGAGGCGAAGACGCAGTTCCACAAAGGGGAACAAACGATTTGTTTCAGTTCCGCGGCCATTCAGACTGGTTTCGCCTTCTTCATCGGCGGCGAGCATACTTACATCTTCCACATCATCAAAACTGGCTTCTGCCTGTGTGCTTTCATCGGAATAGGTAACGGCTTCTTCCTCGGTAACAGCAACGGTTTCGGTGGAAGAGAGGCTTCCTTCTTTCTGACAGGATACGAGCGCAAAGAGAAAGAGGGCAGCAAAAAATGCGGACAATTTAAAAGAAAGGTTTAAAGTTTTCATGGCTATACTTTTTGGTGTTTAAATGTTTAACGAAAATTTGGAAGTGTATGGCGCAGGAAAGTTTAAAGCGATAAAAAAAAATTACTTTAGCAATCTTGAAAAACATCCTTCAATATATCCGCAACTACCTGCTGCACAGTGATAAAAAAAATTTATTCCTGAGTAGTTTTTTTTGTGCCCTGCTGATCTTTCTGAATTACTATTTTCAACTCAACCGGATGATCGGAAAAAATAGTTTTTTCCCGGTTAAACTTCTTGCATGGGTGCTGGTCTTTACAGTTGCTTTTGGCATTCCGGTCTGGCTGCAACGGCAGATCTCCCGACCGGCGCTCCCACTCCCTGCTTCTTTTTACGGACTCTTTCTTTTTGCCGTTAGTTTATTTGCCCTGAAGTATACCTTACATGTTCATTTTGTTTTTTCTGCTGACCCGTACATCAATCAGTTCTGGAATAAGATAGTGCATTGGCCGGTCCTCCTGGCCATTGTAACCCTATCCTTGCTGTTCATCCGAAAATGGTTTATAAAAGAAGCCACCGGCTGGGGTACTTTAAAGAAGATACCAGACTGGCGTCCGTACCTGCTGATGTTATTGATCATGGTTCCCCTCATTTCACTGGCCGCCACACAGCCCGATTTCCAGGCGGTGTATCCAAAACTGAAAATGGTGGCCCCGCATGGCGATTTAAGCGAAATAAGCGGCTGGCAGGCCATCTTGTTTGAATTGTCTTATGGTTCCGATTTTCTGACAATTGAATTATTCTTCCGGGGATTTCTCATTTTGGGTTTTGCCCAATGGCTGGGAAAAGACGCGATCCTTCCGGTCGCCATCTTTTATTGCAGTATTCATTTTGGAAAACCACTTGGAGAATGTATCAGCTCTTATTTCGGCGGACTGTTGTTAGGGATAGTGGTTTATAATACACGATCCATCTGGGGAGGGTTGTTAGTGCATCTGGGGATTGCGTGGATGATGGAAGCAGCTGGTCTTTTACTTAGGTGATACACCTTAGTACGTGCATATATTTAAAATTGATCTTCACATCAGCTTCGAGTTACGAGGTACGAGCTACGAGGTACGAGCTACGAGGTACGAGCTACGAGGTACGAGGTACGAGACACATCACGTAAAACGAGTAGCTGAATGTTATTTTAGTTACAACCTACTAAGAACGGGCTGTTTCCCAACACCTAACAGCCAACACCGAACACCTGCTAAAAAATTGCTACAAGCCATAAGCCGGATCCTGTAACACATTTGCATGTGCGGCCTATCATTTATCTGTCCCGGCACTTGCGCACCGGGCTCCATCTGCCTACCCTGTACCGTGCCTGACCGAAGCCAGACTTGAGCGAGCCGCTCTCAACCGGTACTATACGTGGCATTTCAGCATGCAAGGTTTACCCGCGAATGATGTCACCATCATAAGCCGTGGGCTCTTACCCCACGTTTTCATCTTTTCCTGACATTGCTGTCTGGTAGTTATTTTCTGTGGCACTATCTCTCTGTCTTTCAACAGGCCGGCTCTTCACCGGTGCATTGCTCTGCGCTGTCCGGACTTTCCTCCTCTTGTCTCCTTCGACAAGCTCAGGATGACAAGCGGCGATAGCCTGGCTTGTAGCGGTACAAAGGTAGAAAGGAAAATCAGTATTGGAAGAATATTTCAGTAGCCCCGTACCCATAAGCGGGGTGATGCCTGTTGACAAAAGATTTCACTTCCTTCTTTAGCCTTAGCAGGTCATGAACCTCATCGCGGAGACGACCTTCTCCCACGCCGTGAATCACGATCAGGGACGGTTGGTGATGAGCAACGGCGAGGTGATAATATTTTTCAAAATTTTTCAGTTGCAACTGGAGCATTTCATAATTATCCATATCCTGCCAGTGATCCGTGAGTTTTTCAATATGCAGGTCGATCACCGAACGGGCCGGCTCCAGGTGTTGCCGGGCTTTGGAAGCATCGTAAATTTTATACCCGGCTTTTGACAACTGGTGCTTCCAGGCGTTCTCCGATTCCACCACTTCTTCATAAGTGCGGACCGGATAGGTCTCAAACAAACGCTGCGAAAAAGTGGCCAGATTTTTCTGTTTCAGTTCTTCAATTTTAGCAAAAAGCTGCTTGGGCTTAAGCTTCACCCCGGCTTCAAAATGCGGGGCCATGTTTTTATCTGGTGTTACGAGTGTGAATTCAAAATCAAAACTCGGACTATCATTCAGTTCGCTGAAATCAATATCGTGCAGGTAAAAATCTTCAAAGGGCTGTACCGTATTTTTAAGTTCAAAATCGGGTTTGCCAAAGAAGTGCAACTTATAGACAAAGTTATACGGCGTTTTAGTATGATTCACCAGGTGCAGTTTGAGTTCCTCCACCACCAGGTCACCGAATTCGTCGTGGTCCATTACCGGCAGAAACGTAAGCCATACCCCGTCTTCCACCCTCTTTGCCGCCGTATACTTCTCTTTCCGCACATCATCAATGTACTTTTTTTCCTTCTTATCCGGCACCAATTTCTTTTCAGAGAACCGCTTGAAATACGGAAAATCCACCTGGTCCATATACACCGGATAGCTCACGCCCTTGGTCTCCACCATCAGCATTTTATTGTTGATGATATCCACCACTTTGGCTTCTTCGTTGGAATGGAGAATGAGGACGGTATCGCCGATCTGGTATTTCATTGCGGGGGTTTCAAAAGAAAGCAAAGATAAGGCACAGGTACGAAGTACGAGGTACGAGGTACGAAAGGCATGCCGTAAAACGAGTAGCTGATTGTCATTTATGATTCAACCTCCTAAGGAGGTGTATTGACTACTAACTACTATCTGCTAACTGCCGACTTTCTCCCTCCCTGCCAGTTTACTATTTCTGTATCCATACAAGAAGTAAATCAGCAAACCCAGTCCCATCCAGGCAAAGAACCAGGTCCAGCTGACGGCCGGGATTTCGATCATGAGGTAGAGACAGGACAATACACCCATGATGGGGATGAACGAAAAATTACGGATGAATGTCAATACAGAAAGGATTACTGCAATTACTACAAATACCAGAAACAGGACTTCCTGGTAGTTTTCATGCCCGATATGTTTTACCGATTCCTGAAGACGGTCCCGGAAGACATACATGAACACAGCCATCAGGGCCGGGACAATGAATTTACCATTGATATACGGCAGGTGAAATTTTCCCGGTTCCTTCGCCACTCTGGGCAACAATAACACACCACCGGATACCAGCACAAAGGCAAACAAGGTTCCGATACTGGTAAGGTCGGTTACCAAACCGCTTTGGATAAACAAGGCTCCAATCCCTACAATCACCCCGGTCAGGATCGTTGCAAAGGAAGGTGTCTGGAATTTCGGATGTATTTTCTGGAATACTTTAGGCAATAATCCGTCACGGCTCATGCTCATCCAGATACGGGGTTGGCCGATCTGGAAAACCAGCAATACGGAGGTGGTAGCTACCACCGCACTGATTGAAACAATTTTTTCAATCCAGGGCGCCCGCTTTTCAAAAACAAATGCCAACGGATCATTTACATCTTTAAAGGAGGAATAACTTTCAATACCGGTCAGTACCAGGGCAATCAGGATATATAATACGGTACATACAATTAACGAATAGATCATGCCTTTGGGCATATCCCGCTGCGGGTCCTTACATTCCTCGGCCATGGTGGAAATAGCATCAAACCCGATATAGGCATAGAACACGGCGGAAACCCCTTTCAGCACCCCTTCAAACCCATTGGGCATAAAGGGTGTCCAGTTGTTGGTATCCACAAAGAATGCACCTGCAATAATTACAAATATGATCACGGCTACTTTGAAGATCACCATGAAATTTGCCGACTGCTTACTCTCCTTGATCCCGATATAGGCCAGCCAGGTAATCAGGGCCACTACGATAAAGGCAGGGAGATTAAAGAAGATATGGTTGCCGCCAATAACCGGTGCATTATTATACGCATCCACGGCGAACTGGTAACTCTTCAGTTTGGCAGGGTCCGCAATATTTCCCGCAGCTAATGCATTACTCGCTTCGGTAAAGGCATTTCCGGCAGTTACGGGATCCACCAGCATCCAGGAAGGCAGGTTGATATTGAATACATGTACCAGCAGGTTATTAAAATAACCGCTCCAGGATATAGCCACCACAATATTACCAATGGCATATTCCAGGATCAGGGCCCAGCCGATGACCCAGGCGATCAGTTCTCCGAAGGTGACATACGAATAGGTATAGGCACTGCCTGCTACTGGTACCCGGCTGGCAAATTCTGCATAACACAGGGCTGAAAATCCACAGGTAATGGCAGTGATTACAAATAAGAGAGAGATGCCCGGTCCGCCGTTATAAGCGGCACCACCAATGGTGGAAAAGATACCCGCCCCGATCACCGCGGCAATCCCCATAAACGTGAGGTCGCGGACACCCAGAATTTTTTTCAGGCCGGATCCATGATCAGAAAGTCCGGCGTCGTATTCTTTCTTAATGACATCAATTGATTTTTTCCGGAATAGAGAATTTGACATCAGTCAGTTGGTTTTGTTGATCAAAATAGGGAAAAAATATGGCATAACAGGAAATACAGGCCAACAATCAATGTTCCCGCTGTACCAGGAACCTGGCCAGGTCGGTCAGGGGTTGTTTCCGCTTCGACAGCACTGCAATATCATCGAGGTGCTGGAAAGCCTCATCCAGGTATTTATTCTTCAATTCAATGGCCCATTCATCCACTTT
>CAUJFR010000215.1 GCA_963169885.1 Bacteroidota bacterium | reverse complement strand
AGGCAGCCAGCACTGTACGGGTATAATACCCCCGGCACATCACGAGCGATGGATGTACCCCATCCAGGTAAGCCACACAGGCCAGGAAACGATCCATGCGGTTGCCATAGCCATCTCCCCAGAGGGATTTTAATTCATCGGTCGTGGGAAAAAGATTATTGGGATAACGGGGAGGATCATATAAGACGGTGGATTTTTCTGCACCGGTCAGTCCATCGAATACCGTCAGGTATTCAGGTCCCGATAATATATACCCCTGCGCATTGCGGAAATCCTTTGTGCTGTCTCCGATCACGGTGCCTTGTCCATCAATCGTACCATCGGCGGTTTTCATCGCAATCTCAGCCTTGCCGTCACTATCCAGATCAAAGACCATAAACTGTGTATAGTGGGCCCCTTCACGTATATTTTTCCCGAGATTGATTTCCCATAAAAATGTACCATCGAGCTTATAACAATGGAATATCGGCGGATCAGTGAAGCCCCGTTGCGAATTGTCTTTGGCTTTACCCGTCATGTGTATGACAATCTCATAAACGCCGTCCCCATCCATATCACCGGCACTGGCGTCATTGGCGGAATAACCGGCAGGGGTTCTTAATGGAATGGATAAATAAGGTTTGGCATTGGCGGGTATTGTATAAGAGGCTCCTGCTTTCTCTTCCTTTTTTTTCAGGACTGCTTTCACGGTGTATTGATGTTCCTGATTCAGATCAGCGGTACTATCCATAAAAGAAGTACTGGCTTCCACCGGATGCTGATTCAGTTTAATGGTTTTGCCAGCCGTCCGCCGGTAAACATTAAAAGTGGTAGCCGGATCTTCGGTGCCCAGTAATCGCCAGCTGACGAATAAATGTCCTTTCCGGTCGGGCATGGCAATCAGTCCGCGGTCCAGGTACTCCATTTTCCGTTGGGCAAATACTATACTGCCACTCAGGAGCAGGACCAGCAAACACAACTTTTTTTTATACATACAGGATGATTAACCTTTAAGACGTTCCTCAACCTCAATACCTCCGGCCGGTTTCTTCTTTTCTTCTTCTTTCTTTTCAATGACGAGACGGAATTGCTTAAAGTTCCAGTCTTCGGCAAAAATCATATCCCCCAACGTGGCGGCCTGTACAAAAGAATTGCTAAAGTTGAAATTCCGGATCCGTGAATTCGTCAGACCGTTTACTTCGAAGGCTTTCTGGGCATGGGTGATCTTTACATTATTGATATAAAAATTACGGGTCTGGGGAATACCTTTCTCTGCCGGCACCACTTTCTGCAACATGGACTTCCAGTGTTGCGGAACTGAATCGATATGATAACCCGCAGGCAGTTCGGAATAACTGTAAGCGGGGTACCAGTTGAGGTTGAACTGGTAGGCTACGCGAACGGAATCCAGTACCGAGTTCACGAAGTATACATCTTCCACCATACCGCCACGGGTGGTGGCTGATTTGATACGCAATCCATTGTCGGTATGTTTGGCGGTTAAATCGGTGCAGTAAATATGACGGATACTTCCGGAAGTCTCACTGCCGAGCGTCACCAGTCCGGCACCGCGGCGGGCGATGGATTTACGGATTACCACATACTCGGTGGGTTTGTTTACGCGGAGACCATCCCAGTCACGTCCTGCTTTGAGACAGAAATTATCATCGTTGCAATCAATATCACAGTTCTGGATCAGGGTCCAGGTGCTGGAGTCCACATCAATCCCATCGGTACTGGGACCGCTGCCATCTTCATTGTTGCGGATCACCACGCCATCTATGGTGAGGTAGGAGGAGTAGAGTAACTGGATGGTCCAGAAACCGGCATTCTTGAAGGTGAGCTGACGGATACTGATATTGGTAGAGGATTGTACTAATACTGTACGTACTCTCTTTGCATCGTAGTCCACGATCCAGCGCAGTCCTTTCTTATCATATTCTTTGCGCATGGCCCAGTATTTATCCCAGCAGAATTTGCCGCGGGCATTCACCATGCCATCACCCGTAAGGGCAGCATTCTTCACGTCCAGAAAATTCAGCAGGGCTGCGGGCCAGGTGGTTTCGATACCGGCAATGCGGGAATACATATCGGGATAGTCTGCAAAATTCACGGATCCCAGCAGGGTTACTCCTTTATCAATTTTCAGATTCACATTGCTTTTGATAAACAAACTGCCACTTACATAAGTGCCGGGCAAAAATTTCACAATTCCTCCACCGGCCGCTGCACATTTATCTATAGCTGCCTGGATGGCTTTAGTACTTACTTTGGCAGTATCACTGACGGCACCGAAATCATTAACGGTAAATACTTTTTTACCGGTGGGAAATGTTTTTGCACCCACTTTGGTCGTCCAGGCCGGAGCCACTATCTGGGCCATGGTTATTACGGTGAGTAGCAAACAAGCAAACAGGGATAACGAGATGCGCTTCTTCATATTCAATTTTTATTTATCAGTGCGAAAAGGGATCGCCGGCAGTCCGGCTGCGTTGACCAGGTTGGGCATGGCGGTCTCCTGCCAGGCAAAACGGATATATTTTGGTTTTCTGAGTTTGTCAGCGGTGATGATCAGTGCATCGCCGGAGATCTTTACGTTTGCGGGAACAAATTTTTTATTCTTACCGGCAATCATAAACCAGGTAGGCGGTTTTGCATCCGAAGTACGCAATACGCCACCGGTATTGGAGAAACTGACGAAGATCTTTCTTCCCTTTCTTTTCATTTTTGAAAAAGCCGGATGAAAAGCTTCCAGTTCCGTTTTCCCATATTCAGTCATCAATGCCTGTGCCGCCATCCGTTGCCCGATGATCCATTTGTAAGAAGGGTGAATGTCTTTGAGATTATCTACGAGATCAGTGGTGACCACCATATAGGTACGGTGCAGTTTGAGGCAACGGGCCTGTGCTTCCCAGAAAAGGGGCAGCAGTTCGGCCGAATGTACTTTGGGGTCTTTGCGGGCTGAGTATAAATAGGGGGCGATCTGTACGGTGTAAAAAGGCAGGTTATCATCTTTAAATACATCGCGCCAGCTATCTTCAAATACCATCATCTTTTCTTTATAGGTATCCTGGTCCTCGATCATGCAATTGCTTTCACCCTGGTACCACAAAACGCCTTTGATCGCAAGTCCTGCAAAGGGAGAGATCATACCCTTGTACATTTGACCGGGTTTCATGCCATCTATCTTAAAAGTATCTGAAGTCATTTGTTTGGCCAGTACAGCAGAACGCTTATACGCTTCGGGAGTGGTCCATTGTTCGATGCGTGTGCCTCCCCAGCTGGAAGAAATGATACCGATGGGAACGCCCGTTTGAAGAAAAATTTCTTTAGCGAAAAAATAACCGATCGCAGTCACGTAACGCAATGTGGTATCGGCTGCGGTGAACCAGCCCTTCGTCGGTAAGGCCGGATATTTATTCAGGGTGCGTTCCATATAAATGTACCGCACGGCAGAGAGTTTATCCGTGGCTTTTACTTCCTGGGCGGCCACATCTGGTCCTTTACCCGGTGGGGCATATCTTTTCAGGGAGCGGTCGAAGGTATATTCCATATTGCTCTGCCCGGTGCAGAGCCAGACATCACCGACTAAAATATCACGGAGTGTAAAGGACTGATTCGCGGTTGACACGGTAAGTGTGGCTGCTGTGGAAGAGACGGTCAAAGGAGACAGTTCAATCATCCATTTGCCATCATTACCTGTTGTGGTATTTTTTGATTGTCCCGCAAATTGTACCGTTACCATTAGTCCGGGGCTGGCTTTCCCCCAAACAGGTACGGTCTTATTCCGTTGCAATACCATATGATCGGAAAAAATATCAGCGATGGCGAGCTGTGAAATGCCCACGGAGGGTAAGAGGAGTAAAAACAGGCAAAAACGTAACATAGCAGCAAGCAATTAGGACAGTAAAGTAGGCCAAGAACCGCGGGGTTGCATCCTGTTGCGTCCTGCGTTTGGTTCGACAAGCTCACCATGACAAGGACACCGGCTTCTTAACTGGTATGAAGGGAACAGTCCGTTGTCACCCTGAGCTTGCCGAAGGGTGGCGAAGTAAGTGCCCTTGGGTTGGTGCATGGTTCGACACGCTCACCATGACAAGGGCACCGGCTTCTTTACCAGTAAGAAAGGGGCAGCCCGCTGTCACCCTGAGCTTGTCGAAGGGCGACGAAGAAAGTGCTCTTGGGTTGGTGCATGGTTCGACACGCTCACCATGACAAGGACCGTTTCTTTTTTCCCGGTAAAACAAGGGACAGCTCGTTGTCACCCTGAGCTTGCCGAAGGGCGTGGTTCGACAGGCTCACCATGACAAGGGCACCGGCTGCTTTACCGGAACGAAGGGGACAGCCCTTGTCACCCTGAGCTTGCCGAAGGGCGACGTAGCAAGTGCCCTTGGGTTAGTGCATGGTTCGACACGCTCACCATGACAAGGACCGTTTCTTCTATCCCGGTAAAACAAGGGGCAGCCCATTGTCACCCTGAGCTTGCTGAAGGGCGACGTAGCAAGTGCCCTTGGGTTGGTGCATGGTTCGACACGCTCACCATGACAACTGCTGTCACCCTGAGCTTGCCGAAGGGCGACCAACAAAAAGTACATTCTCCTCGTCATGGTTCGACAGGCTCAGCATGACAAGGACACCGGCTTCTTTACCAGTAAGAAAGGAGCAGCCCGCTGTCACCCTGAGCGTGTCGAAGGGTGGCGAAGTAAGTGCTCTTGGGTTGGTTCATGCTTCGGCACGCTCAGCATGACAAGAGCACCTGTTGCTTTCCCGATAAAAGTGGGAACAGCACACTGTCACCCAGAGCTTGTCGAAGGGTGGTTCGACAGGCTCACCATGACAACAACTGTCACTTCTTCTCTCTCTCCCCCTTTGACTTTGCTAGCTCAGAAATTAATTTCCAGTTTCGCTGAAATAATGCTTCCTTTTTTGCTCTGGACCAGCCCTTTATCTGCTTTTCCCAGGCAATCGCATTATTAATGTCTGTAAAGTGTTCATCATACTTTAAAACTACTGGTCGTCGCTTATAGGTAAAGCAGTCAATATTAAAACCAGTATTGTGTTCCCATAGCCTGCGGTCTACATCGTTGGTTACACCCGTATAGTATTTGCCATCGGAACATTGTACTATGTATACATAGTAATTGTGCCCGTTCTTCATAATAAGGTTTATTTAAGAAATGGCCGGAATATCGGAAAAAGTTCAATTGAAAAAATAACCGTCGCGGTTGAATTTTCTTTGGTTGGTTCATGGTTCGACACGCTCACCATGACAACGGCTGTCACCCTGAGCTTGCCGAAGGGTGACGAAGAAAGTGCTCTTTGGTTGGTGCATGGTTCGACACGCTCACCATGACAACGGACCGTTTCTTCTTTCCCGGTAAAACAAGGGATAGCTCGTTGTCACCCTGAGCTTGTCGAAGGGTGGTTCGACAGGCTCACCATGACAACAGCTGTCACCCTGAGTTTATCGAAGGGTGGTTCGACATGCTCACCATGACAACAGCTGTCACCTCAGCATGACATCGAGCTCTGCCTTACTTACCCGGAAAATCGTACCATGTCGCAAACCGGCCGGAATACTGATCTGATCGGAGATATCGGTCCAGTTTATCAGGTCGGGGGAACTGACCGCCCCATATTTGTGATCGCGGTATTTGTCGAAGTAGACGATCCATTGGCCGTCTTTGTATAGGGCGGTTGGTCCTTCGGCCCAGTAGTTGCCCGTGATGGGAACAGATGCGGCGGAAAATCCACTGGTCAGTTTTTTACTGAAGGCGACCCGGATATTCTTCTGCGGGGGATTGCGGGTCTCATCCTTAAGGAACATCACATATTTTTTCCCGACAGGCAGGATGCTGGCATCGATCACATTGAAGCCCTTGTCGTAGAGCATGGCTGTTTTACTGAAGGATTTGAAGTCCTTCGTGGTCACATAATACATCCGGTGATTATAGCCACTCTCCACTTTGGGATCTTCAGGATACTTGCCCCGGATGGTGGTGGCCCAGTAAATCATGTATTGTTTTTTCTTCCGGTCCCAGGTGATCTCCGGTGCCCAGCAGTTACGGGCCGAATCCTCGTGCATCATCACCGGAATGAATTGCTGTTCGCTCCAGTGTACCAGGTCGGTGGAACTGGCATAGCCAATACCCCGGTCATTCCAGCTCACGGTCCATACCATGTGGAATTTTCCATCTTGTCCGCGGAGGATACAGGGGTCACGCATGAGTTTGTCTTTTGACACGGTGGGGGTAAGAAAAGAACTGTCATTCCTTAGGGCTTTCCATTTCAATCCATCGGGACTGGACGCAAAATGCAGTCCGTCCTGACCGTTATTTTTAAAATAAGAAAAGAGCCAGACGCTGTCGGATTGGGCAGACAGCGATACCATCGAAAACAAACTCAGTAGTGCAAATACTATTTTTTTCATATTCCTTATCTGATTAAAGTAAGTCCCATCAACCCAATCACCACATCGTTGGCCACGGCTTTCAGGACCAGGTTCTTCAATGTTTTATTTTTATTCAGCGGCATGCTGAGCACAGTAGCCGCCCCACCTTCAATCCCAAAATTAGAAAAGCCTTTGATCCCGGTGTATTTATAATTGGCGGGAATTTCCTTTCCCGACTTCAACGACACCCGTAACGGTCTCGGCGCATCGGTGGTAAAGGCATAGCCATCCAGATAATAGTCCTGCTCAATGGGCCACCAGTTTTCCGGGTTGCGGAGTTCCAGTATATCGGAACTGCCATCGGTATAATTTACCTGGATCAATCCATTGACCAACCGGCTCTGCATGGGATTGGTGGTACCGGCCAGCAGGAAAGCGGCTTCAACGGCATTTCCGGTTAATGATATTACCACTGAATCCGGATACACATCCCACATAGAAGTAAATACTATGTTATTCTCCGCTGTATCGGATGGCGTGCTGAATGACAGGCCTGATGAAGTCGTCCACTCATTTTTTACGCCTGCTTTTGCCCGAAGCCCACTGTCACTCACATTGAATTGTACACTATGATAAGCCCAGTTGCCAATGCCATGGATGGGCAACTGCAATGTGGGGGATACTGGCCGGGGTGATTTGTATTGCGGCCTGAAGATATTCGTCACTTTATCATTGAATGAAGAGCCGATAGCAATTTTATCAGTTATCGGATTGGAACTTTTGGACATTTCATATTCAATCGGCATGGGCTGAACAATAGTAATATCCACCGGCTGCCACCAGGTGAATGCTCCTTGTTTTGTTTTTACAAATAAAGTATGATGACCGGGCTTACTATCATGACGAATGGATACCAGTTTTCCCTTGGTCACGGGCTGCTCCAGTATGCCTTGCGGATCGGCTATACTAAACTGACTGAACTTGGGTGACTCCAGGCTGATATATTCACCAGGCACCACCTGCATATTCATATCCAAACGAACAGGTTGCTTACCCGCCCAATTAACGTTGATCGTAAGATTAGCCACCCCCGCTGTTTGTATTTCGATCAACGGTGTACCTACTGCGTCGGACAGTGCTTTCCAGTTAACCTTTTTCCCATTCACCAGCACCTGCACCAAACGATCATTTACAACCGGCAATACCAATCTTACCCTGCGGGCTGTATTGAACTGACGGATCCGGTATTCGGCTTTATCACCCTTACGTACAAAATCAAAACGGATATCCGGTGTGGTAATCCCTGCTTGATTCCAGCTTTGCGGAAAGCCCGGCTGAATGACCAGTTCATTGTGCAAGCCGTTGGGGTTAATCCCAAACAATCCTTCCACCAATGAACGCGATACCATCCCCACGCCATCGGCAAAATCACGGTAGAGCTCACCGCGTATGGCATCATAAAAACTTAACTGCTGAAAATTACCCGGACCCGCACTGAGGTACATGGTCTCGAGCATCGCACTGCGCCAGAGCTGAAAGGCTTCTTCCTTGCGATTGCCTTGCCAGTAAGCTAAAGCCGTATGCAGATTTTCACTGGTCACCACATTATTCAGACTCCAGGTATAGGGCTGCCAGTTGGTTTCGCTGTAGAGATACAATCCTTTTTCTTTCCAGCCTTTGGCGATGACGGGTATACGGGGAATATGATTATCTATATAACGCAGCGATTGATAGGCCTGAAAGGGATCCGGCACTTTACTGTCCATGGCATGATAGATGGTCCAGAGTCCGGCAGCCGGATGCAGTAATTTATTGCCGAGCAAATCTTTGTACTCCGCATACCAGCCTTTGTCCTTCATCCACAATTGCTGGTTCATCGCATTCAGAATCTTTGTGGCTTCGTGCTCATAAGCCGTACCATCCACCCCGATCAGTTTAGCCAAGGCAGCGGCTTCTTTAAAAGCCCGGAAATTATACGCACTGCTATGCGTTACGCCTCCCCCGCTGTATTGCAGGGCATCACTGGCCCAGATGGCGGCATAGGCATCATAGAGTCCGTCGCCATCCATATCAAAATTCTTTTTCTCCCAGGCAAGGTGCCGTTGGAGCAGGGGCCACATGCGACGCACATAAGCCGTAACACCAGTATAGTTGAAATGATTCAGCAACTGATCAATAAAGACCAGGTTCATATCGTAGTGATGGGCCCGGATATCGCCACTGGGATTGCGACAGATATAACCCTCACTGAATAATTGTGTACCGACTTTCTCAAGGTGACGGGCCAGGTTCAGGGCCGTATCCATCACTACTCCTGTAACAGGAGGTGTGGTGATCTGGGATAAAGCATAAGCATCAAAGTTGCGACGGGCCCGGTCATGCCAGCCTAATACATCGGCCGTATACGCTCCTCTCCATCCGGGTAATCGCATACGCCAGGCCACGGCTCCATGCATAAAAGACGGATCTTCCCAGATGGCATCAGCTGCCATGGATAATGCCCCACCGAGTGTATTAAGAAAAGAATCGGGGGTGCGGACATCGATACGGTTGGCCAATTGCTGTCTGGCTTTTTCAGCTGAAGCAAATTCAGAGGCCACCGGACTGCTCACCGCAGTAGCCGTATTGTGAATCATAAAAAAATCATCGCCTTTGCCCGGAAAGAAAGTTCCGGTAATACAGGGCGTTGCTTTCGACGTATCTGCACTTGTAAATATATTATTCAGGTTGGCTGCATTCATCAGTCTGACGGTGGACGATACCGGGAAATAACCCGTCAGTTGTTTTGCATTAGCGGGCATCTCTCCTTTCAGCTGACTCTCCGGCTTGGTTTGTATCTCATAACGCTCTTCTTCGGTCAGCACTTTTCCGGTGCCGTAGGAAAGCAGGAATGAATTTCCGTTGATCCGGTAACTGTTATCCTTGCAATTCTCTGCTTTCAGGTAGAAGGAAGATTCAGGATCGGCACCGATATCCCCGTCACGGGAGAATTTCTTTCCGGAAGCCCCGCCGAATACCCAGGCCAGTTGGAGATCAGCCGGCAATTGCTTTCCATTAATACGAGCCACCATTCCTTCTGCAGCAGACAAAGCCAATACGGTAATGGTTAATGTCCCTTCACCCAGCAATGGATCTTTTATTTCATAGATCATTGAACCGGGACGATAACGGGTATTGATTGTTTTGGCTTCGATCAGCCATTTATGTTTGTCTTTATTGATCAATGCAAACCGGAGGTTACCGCCCATGCCCGGCATATACATCGCGAACTCCGGCAGATCACCTGCTTCAACTCTGAAGGCAGTATTGGTACCATACAGCGCCCGGTTAAAACGCAGGTGCGGATTCACACAGACAAAATCTTTGCCCTCCGGCATATAATGGACCTTACGTTCTTTATTGTGCCATAGGCGGAGACTGTCTCCTGGCTGTGCCACCGCAACATTGGTCTGCTGCAGAAAGCAGAACAGCAGTAATCCCGACAATAATGATTTACTCAATTGCATAAATTTTCAGGTTATCGATCCGTTGCCGGCTTTTGGTGCTGCGGAAAGCAAACCAGCCGGAAGCAATCTGATTTTTGTCTTCATATTCAAAATACGTTACCCCATCCACGATAAAACGATTGATCCCTTTGCGGGTGATGATGTCAATATGATACCAATGGTTGGGTTTCAGCAAATGTGCACTGTCGGTATACTCGCCCACAATTTCAAGGGTCCCCTTCCCGTCATAGCGCCGCATCCGTGTGGTTTTATTATAATTGCCGCCCATGCCCACATAATACATCAGCAGACTATCTTATTCACGGAATGCACCTTTACGTTTAAACATTTTTTCACCGGGATCATTGGCCATCCAGAACTGGTTCAGGTCACTGAGCCGGTCATGCGGACCGCCATTCATCACGACCATCCGGTCAAAGGAAATACGGATATCGCCAGTCAGTTTCTCCTGGTACCAAACGGTCAGCCCGCCTTCTGAATCGAGTTGCAGTTGTCCCTCCGTGTATTCTACCGCATTGGTATCTTTATTGCTTTTCTCGATTATGTAATTTTTTGCAGATTCGATACCTGCGAAGTCATCACTGAAAAGCAATACTTCCTTTGATACGGATTGCTGCTGTTGAAGAGAAAGCAATCCCACCGTGAGAATCGTTGCTATTCCATATCGTAGTACACGCTTCATTGTTTTACTTCCAGTTTTATCACATCATACATGATCCCGCCACCGTCTTTGACATCCGGCAACCGGAATGAAATAATATTTGCTCCTTCCCGGAATTCACCAGCTGGAAAACGGATCTCCTGTTT
>CAUJFR010000214.1 GCA_963169885.1 Bacteroidota bacterium | reverse complement strand
TCCAGGATAATAAAATCATAAGCGGCCGCCTTACAGATATCGATGGCTTCCTGCACATATGAACTCAGGGCCGTATTATCATCGCGGGTAGCCAGGCTGCGCATATAAGCGCGGGGATGGCTGATAGAATTCATCCGGATCCGGTCGCCCAGTAAGGCACCCCCTGTTTTCTTCTTGGACGGATCCACGGAGATTACTGCGATAGTCTTATCGGTGAACTGCTGGAGAAAGCGGCGGACAATCTCATCGGTTACGGAAGATTTACCGGCCCCACCGGTGCCGGTGATGCCGAGTACAGGTATCGGCCCCCCTGCCCCCCCAAGGGGGGTTACCGGAGAGTCGTTTAATCCGGAGAGTTCTTTAAGGATTGAAGTGTATTCCTGATTATTCTCTGCCAGTGAAATGGCCCTGGCTATACGTCTAACATCTTTTACTTCATCGAGTGGTAGTTTGCCGCTCCAGGAGGGATTGCTTGTCACGGTGGCGCACTGACTGATCACATCTTCGATCATGCCTTCGAGTCCCATGGTACGGCCATCATCCGGACTGTAGATGCGTGTGATCCCGTATTGGTGAAGTTCTTCTATTTCGGATGGCAGGATGGTGCCGCCCCCGCCGCCAAAGATCTTAATGTGGCCACAGCCATTCTCCTCCAGGAGATCCTTCATGTATTTAAAAAATTCCACGTGCCCGCCCTGGTAGCTGGTGATGGCGATTCCCTGTACATCTTCCTCGATCGCCGTTTCCACGATTTCCTTTACAGAGCGGTTATGTCCCAGGTGAATGATCTCGGCCCCCTTGCTTTGCATAATGCGGCGCATAATATTAATGGCGGCATCGTGACCGTCGAAAAGACTGGCGGCTGTAACAATCCGGACTTTGGAATTAGGTACTTTACTCATAGTTAATAGAAAAGACAAATTTAACAGAAAAAACTAATGCCTGTTAGTCCTGTCAAATACCGGGATTGCAGCCAGTTGCCTACATTTGCCGCATGCAGCAACTCGTTGAAAGCATTAAATCCCTGTATACTAAATGGAAGGGGGTTCCACCCGTATCAGTGGATCTCCTGCCCCAGAGCGGCAGTGAACGCCGGTATTTCAGGTTACATGGTACGGAAGGTACTGTAATCGGCACGTATGGTGCCAATATCAAGGAAAATGAGGCCTTTATTTATTTTACCGATTATTTTAAAACTTCGGACTTAGCAATCCCGGAAATTTACCTGGTCAGTGAGGATAAACAATTCTATCTGCAGGAAGATTTCGGCGATGTTTCCTTGCTGAATCATCTTGAATCAAAAGGGTTCTCCGCTGAAGTATATGGGCTATTTAAAAAAAGTCTGGGTGCCCTGGCCCGTTTGCAGGTAAAGGGAGATGCCGGACTGAATTATAACAACTGCCTGACCAATAAAGAATTTGGCAAGCAGGCGATCATGGCAGACCTGTTGTACTTTAAATATTATTTTCTCGATGCCCTGCGCAAACCCTATGATAAGCAGAAACTGATCGATGACTTTGAAGCGCTGAGCAATTACCTGACGCATACCGAGTATAAATATTTTATGTTTCGTGATTTCCAGAGCCGGAATATTATGGTCACGGAAGACAACGAAGTACATTTTATCGATTACCAGGGGGGTATGAAAGGTGCCCCGCAATATGATGTGGCATCCATGCTTTGGCAGGCCCGGGCGAACCTGCCGGATAAATGGAAATACGATCTGCTTGAGGATTATATTGATGCGTTTGAAAATGAAGTGGGACAATCTGTGAACCGGAATATTTTCCAGAGTCAGTACAACGGGTATGTACTGATTCGTCTCTTACAGGTGCTGGGGGCTTATGGTTTCCGGGGTTTGTTTGAACGAAAAGCGCAGTTCCTGACCAGTATTCCACTGGCCCTGCGCAATCTGAAAGAATTTTTTCATAACCAGAGCCTGGGTATTTCCGTTCCGGAATTCAGCCGGGTGCTTGACCTCTGCGTAGCGGATGAGATCATTCAGCAGTTTACGCCTACCCAGGCCACAGAGAAAACGCCACTGGTGATTAAAGTACATAGTTTTTCTTTCCGTAAACAAATACCATCGGATAACAGTGGCAATGGCGGCGGATTTGTGTTTGATTGCCGGGGCATCCTGAATCCCGGACGTATTGAGCATATGAAAACACAGACCGGGCGCGACAAGGATGTCAAGGATTTCCTGGAACAGCAGACCAAGATGCCGGAGTTCCTGAACAGTGTGTTTGATATTGTGGACATCACGGTGGAAGAATATATCAAGCGGGATTTTGAAAGCCTGATGATCAGTTTTGGCTGTACCGGCGGACAACACCGCAGTGTGTATGCGGCGGATGCGATGGCCCGGCATTTACGGAATAAGTTTAAAGTAAAGATTGAACTGTTGCATATAGAGCAGGAAGCCAAGAACTGGCATAACCCCCTCCCCGAAAAGAAATGAAAGCAATGATCTTCGCCGCGGGTCTGGGTACCCGCTTCAAACCATGGACGGATCATCATCCCAAAGCGCTGGCGGTGGTGAATGGAAAGTCGTTGCTGCAACGGAATTTTGAATACATGCAGGAATATAAGGTGCAGGACATCATCGTGAATGTGCATCATTTTGCGGATCAGATTGAAGCCGCCGTAAGGGCCAATGATGGCTGGGGCAGCCGGGTAGTGATCAGTGATGAACGTGACGTGGTACTGGAAACCGGGGGCGGCCTGTTAAAAGCTAAAGACCTGTTTACACCCGGTGAACGATTTATTACCTGTAACGCGGATATACTAACGGATCTGAATATACGCAAACTGATCCGATTTCATGAAACACAGAAGGCCCTGATCAGTTTCGGGGTAACAGACCGTAAATCCTCGCGGGTGTTATTGTTTGATGAGGAGAACCGGCTCTGTGGCTGGCGGAATGTACAGACCGGGGAAGAACGGATTTCAATCGCCAAACCCAACCTGGTGGCCAAGGCCTACAGCTGTGTGGTGATTTTTGAGTACGAGATTTTCGAACTGATGAAGAAGGCCGGCTTCAGCGGCAAATTTTCGCTGATTGATGTGTACCTGAAACTCGCCGCCCATCACCGCATCATGGGGTATGATCACAGCGG
>CAUJFR010000213.1 GCA_963169885.1 Bacteroidota bacterium | reverse complement strand
ATCGCCGGTGGCAAAATTGACTTTGATATTGGCGGCACCTTTTTTATCCAGGTATTTGTGAATGTTCAGCGCACAGGTGGTGCAGTCCATGCCCTCTACTTTCCATTGTACCTTTTCCATAGGGTAAAGTTACCAAAAGGGGGAAAGCCGGAGGTTCCTCAAGCGGGAATATGTTTACAACATGGTTGCAATAACGCCTTATTTTTGTGGTATGGAATGGAAATTTTCTGTGGAAACCATTAAAATGACAGCGGCCTCTTTTCTAAATCAGGCCGGGTCTGCTAGTGTTTTTGCCTTTCATGGTCCGATGGGGGCCGGTAAAACCACGTTTATCCATGCTCTCTGCGAAGAACTGGGGGTGAAAGATGTAGTGGGGAGTCCTACTTTTTCAATTATCAATGAATACCGCTACCCGGCGGATGGGAAAATGAAGCCACTCTATCACATGGATCTTTACCGGTTGCGGGATGAGGAGGAAGCCCAGCGGGCCGGTGTGGAAGATGCCTTATACAGTGGTCATATCTGCCTGGTGGAATGGCCCGAAAAAGCTCCGGGTATTTTTCCGGAACATACAATAAATGTGTTTATTGAACTGGTGGATAACCAGACCCGAAGGCTTAGAATCGCCAATAATTAATTAGCTTTGGAGTAACGACTGTTTACCTTAGCAATTAACTTCATGAGTCAGCAAAAACCCAAAATAAGCACCACTTTCAGCTACGAAACGCTGGAAGAAACCCTGGATATCCGCCCTAAGGCGGAGGGAATGATGATCGGCATCCCTAAAGAAATTGCTTTTCAGGAAAACAGGGTGGCGCTGACCCCCGATGCGGTGGGGGTATTAGTGAGTAACGGCCACCAGGTGATCATCGAACATAATGCCGGAGAAGCCTCCCATTTCCGCGATAAGGATTACAGCGAAGCAGGTGCAAAAATCGTATACGACCGTGAGTCGGTTTATAAAGCACCAATATTAGTTAAAAGTGCCCCGGTGATTGAAGAAGACCTGCCGTTGCTGCAAATGAACCAGATTATTATTTCCCCGATTCATCTGTCTGTATTGAAGGCGATGATCCTTGAAAAAATGATGGAGAAGAAGATAACGGCTATTTCTTTTGAAAACCTGAAGGATGACAGTGATTCCTATCCCATTGTCCGTAGTATGAGTGAAATTGCGGGGAGTGCAGTAATGCTGATTGCGGCGCAGTACCTTGGTTCTGCCAATCATGGCAAGGGTGTTTTGCTTGGCGGTATTTCCGGTATTGCTCCCACCAAGGTTATCATTATTGGTGCCGGTATTGTGGGTGAATATGCGGCCCGTGCGGCTCTTGCGCTGGGTGCTTCAGTAAAGGTGTTTGACAACAGCGTATATCGTTTAAAAAGATTACAGAATAATATTGGTCAGCGGATGTGGACCTCCGTACTGGAGCCCCGCTTACTGGCCAAACAACTCAAGACCTGTGAAGTGGCCGTAGGTGCCCTGGGTTCACAAACCGGACGAACCCCATTGGTCGTTACTGAAGAAATGGTGAGTAATATGCGCCCGGGTTCAGTGATCATTGATGTGAGTATCGACCGGGGTGGTTGTTTTGAAACCTCTGAAATTACTTCTCACGAACACCCCATCTTTATGAAATACGGGGTGATTCATTATTGTGTGCCGAATATACCCTCTGGCTTTTCCCGCACCGCCTCCCAGGCTATCAGTAATGTACTGATGCCCTTATTACTGGAAGCCGGTGAAGAAGGCGGATTCGAAAACCTGGTCTGGCACAAACTCCATCTCCGCAACGGGATCTATTTATTTAAAGGAGCGTTAACGAATTTCTACCTGAGCCAGCGCTTCGATTTAAAGTATACGGACCTCAATCTTCTGATCGCGAGTCAGCGCTGAAGCAGGTTGAAGGGTTGAAAGGTTTACAAGTTGACAGGGGTCGTACTAAGAAAACCACCTTGTCAACTTGTAAACCATTCAACTTGTCAACATCAAAAAAACCACTTCAACATTAAATACGCATTCCTTCCCTGTCTCTTCACATTCCCCCAATCCAGGTGTTCATGATAATGTTTATCAAATAAATTTTCCACGCCGAACTGCAGGTCTGTTTCTTTGCCCGCTAATCTAAATGGAAAACCGCTTCTGATATGTAGTAACGCATATCCATTTGTCCGGTCTTCACCATACTTAATGCTGATCTTATTCTGCGCCGCTGCCAGTTCTGTTTCCAGTTGCAGGAAGAAAGGGTTGAACTGATAACGGACAGAACTGATGCTTTTCAACGGGGCAATCATGGGTAACGGATCTCCGGTATTGTCGTTGCCATCCGTATAACGCAGGGTGGATACGATATCCAGTTGCGGCAGGGGTTTCAGGAACAGGCTGGTTTCAAGTCCGGCAAGCGTTGCATGAGGAACAGCGGAAAAACTTTTCACCCCGTTGGCCCCGATCGTCATTGTGCTGAATGCAGGATTCACCGTACCACTGATAAAATGCCGGATTTGGTTATAGAATGCTGTTACCTTTAATCTCGCTTTTTTGCCCAGTGTAATCAGCGAGAATTCACCTTGCAGGGATTGCTCCGGTTTTAATCCGGGATTACCGAGGTAATCGTAGCCATCCTGTGCATTGAATAAATAGAATCCATACAGTTCCGTGGCAGTAGGCATCCGTTCAGCGTAGGCCAATGAAATACTGCTTTTCAGCCAGGGCTTTATTTTCCGCGAAGCGGTAATGGAAAGGTTCTTCAGCAATTCCTGTCGCCCTGCATCGGTTACCCCGAGAATACTGATATGATCTTTTGCTTCCTGGCTGGTTAAAGCGGTACTGATAAAATCAAGCCTGGCAACTGATTGAAGCAACCAATTACTGTCTGCCCTGTATTCCCAGTTCACGCCAATCCCAGCCTGGTCTTTACGGTTGTCGGGCCAGGTCAGCATATACATCGGGCGTTGCCCGGGTTCATACATGGTCATCGAAGCTTTTAACCTTGTCGCCGAAAAGTCGGCCACCACCCTGAGCTGTTGTTTGTTGTTCAGTTTAGCCATGCCTTCCGTAAATACTCCATAGGTGAGGCTGGTACCGGGCATATCCATGTGCATCGGTACATTGGGACGGTGGGTGTCATCCATATAATGGCGAACCTGGTTGGCATATAATTTAGCTGACCATTGATAGAGCCGTTGTCCCGGGTTTTCCTGTTGCAGGCTGACTGAACCGATCCGGGCTACCGCATAACCTACATCCATGGGTAAGGCCGGATAGCCGATATTCCAGCCATTATCGCCAATGTAATCAGCCTTGATACTGTTGTATTGATTCAGCTGATATTTTGCCGAAAAAGAATAGTTTACTTTTTCATATTGTGAAAAAGCGATTCGTTCCCCGCCACCACTCCGGTAGTCACTGCTTTTACGCCAGGTGGCCGTTCCACGTAAGGACCATTTGCCGGTTCCGTAGTTGAGTTGCATTGACTCATAAAAGTTTTTGGCGGCTGACTGAAAACCAGTGCTGATCGTTCCGCTGATTTTATTTGGGGTATGGCAAGAAGGGGTAGCCGTTTTCAGGTTCACTGTGCCTCCGATGGCTGACCCATTTATGAAACCATTTGTACCGGTTTGCAGTTGTAGTTGTTCCAGGTTGATAGGTTCAATATATATCGTGGCCGGATCCATTTTATCCGTACAGGCACCATGGATGCGCATTCCATCTATGAGCACATTGATCTGTCCGCCGGATAAAGATCGGATCGCCGGCTCCATACCATAAGTACCACGGCGTATAAGTGACATTTCAGGAAGACGGGATAGAATATCTTCAAGACCTGAAGACTGGTTGCTCCGGTAAAACTGAAGCATCCGTTGCTGATCACTGCGCGCTTTCGTACTTACCAGTACTTCGCTGAGCAGAATACTTCGGGTACTGTCTGCCGACAGACTGTTATTATTGTTTTGAGCCAAACCGGGCAGGTAACTGCCCAGCAGGAGCAGAAAAAAAAATGACTTCATGATTATATTTTTAAAAGCAGGCGGGAGAACCCGCCCGCCATTTTATGAACTGCTAAAATTCAACATCGAAGTACTGGGTCGTATCGGCCACATTGCTGCCGGACATAAAATCCAGGTTCAGCCGCCACAAACCAGTCATGGTAAAATTCACCTTGCCTTTATAATGGCCATTGCCCACATGCGTCGGATTTACATTATTGGGTGAGCCATGACCCATCGTGGGCATTTCGGGTGTAACAGCAACGGTGAGACTGCTGTCTGCAGGCCAGCTCATCATGGATGCCTTTTTATATATGGCGATTTCCAGATCATTGATACCCACTTTTGAATTGGCAGACGTAGGACTGATCAGGGAAATAAAGTATTTCGCCCCATTATGTGTGGCTGTAAATGACTTTTGTTTTGAAGTGGCCGGTTCCGCAACGGTAATTGGAAGGGTAATGGAACCTTCTTTGTCATTGGCATGATTGTGCACTTCAATTTCCAGTGTCCAGCTGCCGCCCATCGAGGACATAATAAAAGTGACACTGCAGGGGAACAGGTAATTAACTGCATCGGTAGAAGCCGGATTTTCATAGGGGGCGGAGTGTTGCATCATCCCCATATCCATCATCGGAGTCAAATGAATATGCGCATCATCCAGCCGTTTGCCGGTAATGGAGTCATAAAGGGCCAGGTAAAATTTAGTATATCCCGTGGTAAGCGAAGTCTCTTTCGTGTATACTTCAACTTTAGCACCGGCACCTATGGCGTAGCCTTCAGAGATCTTGGTCAGTCCGGCGGTAGGATTTTGTGCTGTTTTATCTTTTGAACAGGCGGATAGGAAAACGATGATACAGAGGACAGCAAAGGATAATAGCAGGTATAGTATTTTTTTCATAATTCAAGATTGATTAAGTTAAGGAATAGTATAGAGGGATAACTGCTGCGGGGCAACAGGATCAGCATGCAATAAATGAACGGTGTATGTATCAGGCAGACAGCGGCGGACGGAAAAGGGAATTGCTGTGGAGATAGCTGTACCGGATGGTATAGGATGACTGGTGTTTTATCCTTGATTCAGGCATTCCCAGTTCTACGTAATTATTCAAAAGGGTATAAGGGCTTCCTTCCAGCAGTTGTTTTACCTGGAGCGGGGCGTTTTCATCCTGGTGCTGACCCGCTTCCTTCATTTTCATGCTGAGAAAACATTTTCCATCACATTTCAGTTCCGGCCGGTTTTTATTGATACAATGCTCGCTGGCGATGGCTTTCCGGTTGGCATAAAACCATACTGTGAAACCCGATGTATAGAAGGTTTGCAGGGTGAAGATCAGTAGTAATATGAAAGCGATCCCTTTTTTCACAGGTGCAAATATAGGGAGGCCAGGGGAATAGAGGAATTGATGAATATCAGGAACGGAGATGATAAAAGACATAGGGGTCTTTTTTAGGGTTGAAAAGTTAATAAGTTAACAAGTTGACAAGGACGTGTACTAAGAAGCCCTCCTTATCAACTTTTTAACTTATCAACCTGTCAACTACTTACTTAGTCAACTTATAATCACTTATATTAACTAGCTCCCCACAGAACGAGTATTCCGTCTCATCATTACTGCTCACCACAATAAGCCGGTCCTTGCCATAATCGCTGATCAGCGAAAGGTAAAGTGAAATACCTGCCGCATCGAGGTTGGTGCAGGGTTCATCCAGTAATACGATGGAGGTATCTGAGAGAATGCATTGAGCGAGTTTAACCCGCTGTTTCATGCCCGAGGAATAATTCCTGATTTGTTTATGAATGGCTTTCTCCAATCCGATCCGTGCTATGATATCATTGGCACTCAGTCCGGGTAGAAAAGGTTTGAAACCCTGGTGAAAAGCAAGGAACTCCTGCAGGGTCATTTCCTCAATGAGTTCAAGATAAGGGGCACAGATGGAGACATGGCTATAGATCATTTCAGGATCGAGCTTTTTTCCGTCCAGGTGCCAGTCAATACTTCCTTCGTTAATAAGCATCGATCCGCTTAACGCTTGTAAAAGGGTGCTTTTCCCGGATCCGTTAGGACCGGTGATGGCATAGGCATTGCCTGAAGTAAACTGGTAAGTGAAATGACGGTAGATCCAGTCACGGTTGAAACGCTTTCCGGCCTCAGATAGGGAGATCGTCATCATTGCTGCCTTTGGTGAAGCGTTTGATAATGCCCCGGCCGCTTTCCCGGATAAAAGTAACGATCTCATCGCGTTCATCGGTAGCCGGCATTTCTTCTTCCAGGTACTCAATAGCCTGGCTGGTATTCATGCCCTTATTATATAATACGCGGTAGATATCGAGGATATGATTGATCCGTTCTACATTGAAACCCCGGCGTTTGAGTCCGATGGAGTTTACCCCGGCATAACTAAGTGGCGTACGTCCGGCCTTGATATAAGGCGGTACATCTTTACCCACCAGTGAACCACCGCTGATAAAAGAATGAGCTCCGATCTTTACAAACTGGTGTACAGCGCACATGCCACCGATAATCGCCCAGTCGCCAATGGTCACGTGACCAGCTACCTGGGTATTATTACTGGTAATACAATTATCGCCTACAAAACAGTCATGGGCAAAATGGCAATACGCCATAATCAGGCAGTTTTTCCCGATCATCGTCTTTTCCCGGTCCTTGGTACCCCGGTTGATGGTTACAAACTCCCGGATAGTGGTACCATCACCTATATATACATTGGAATATTCTCCCTGGAATTTCAGGTCCTGCGGAATGGCCGCAATAACCGCTCCGGGGAAAATCCGGCAGTTTTTGCCAATCCGTGCACCTTCCATAATGGTTACATTGGAACCAATCCAGGTGCCATCGCCGATCTCTACATCCTGGTGAATGACCGTAAACGGGTCGATTTTCACATTGGTGGCCAGCCGGGCGTTGGGGTGTATATATGTATGAGGATGAATCATTCAGCAATAGTTCCGCCAGTAGCGGACGGGCAAAGTTAGCTTTTAGCGGCTAAAACAGAAGTTTTTTTACGCATATATTGTTAAAAATCAGTACCTGATCAGGATCAGCCGGTGTTACACCATCAATATCCTCAGGAAGCAGTAAATTTGCACTTTAATGCATACACCTCCGGACATATTAACCCTGGCCTACAAGCAAAACCTGATGCAGGACGAGTTTTCGATGCTTCAGGAGCGGGAGCAACAGATTCCCGGTTCGGTCCAGTATGCTATCCAACGCTATCGCCGTCATCCCCAGTGGAATATGGAAGATACCGGTATGTTGGTGTATCATTATACAAAAGCAGCTCCGAAGGAAAATTACCTGGAGTTGAAATTCTGTGTAAGCGGGAATGTGTATTGCCGGAAAAAAGACACAGAATGTGATCTCTGTCAGTTCAATGCCTCCAAATCCTGTATGGAAAGAGTAGAAAGTATTGATGTGGTAAGTTTTCGGTTCAGTCCCACACACCTGAGCCAGTTTGTAAAACCCCGGAAAGGCAATGCGGCGCTGACGGAGAATATTCTCAGTTTTAAACACAATTCATCGTTTACGAAAATTCTTCCGCTATGCGGCAAAACCCGTATGGTGCTGGAAGGAGTGTTGAATCATACCTACAGCGACAGTCTCGAGAATATCTATATTAATGCACAGACCCAGATGCTGCTGCTCTATTCGCTGGATTGCATGCTGGGCGAGAAAGAGATTGATGTGATCAGCTGTAAATTTTTGGCGAATGAAGCTGACCGCGAGAAAATTGTCAAAGCCCGCGAAATACTTATTCAGCATATCGGTGAACCGATCACTATTAAAGAACTCAGCCGTAAAGTGGCGATCAATGAATGTTACCTCAAAAAAGGCTTTAAGGAATTGTTTGGCACTACTGTGTTTGATTTTTATCAAAGTCAGCGGATGGAACATGCTAAATACCTGCTTTATGAGAAGGGATTAAGTGTGACTGAAGTTTCCATGATGCTGGGTTATTCCTCTATATCACACTTCTCCACCGCCTTTAAAAAACATACAGGTTTAAAGCCATGTGAACTTTTACTTAGATAAGTAAAGGAATATTCACGAATGGTTATTCGTCAAACACGATTTAAACTGCGGTTAATACTTATTTTTAAGCAATAAGATTTATGTGACAGGCGTTACGCATCATATGGCATCATTTTTGGATATTTGATTGTCACGAATGCGTAAAAAACTGGCGATACTACTGATTAGTCTGCACCTCCTCGGAAATACCGAGGCGGGACAGGTATTTAAGGTACCTCAGTTACTGGAGCATTATAGTCAGCATAAGAAGGAGAATCCAGCACTTAGTTTTATTGATTTCTTTGTAATGCATTATGGCGGAGATGATGGCACAAATGCTGATAATGATCAGGATCAACAATTACCCTGTCATAATATTCATCATAATACAGTTTGCGCTACCTATTCACCTATGCTTACGGTAGTGCCAGACAACGATATTTACTTATGGGAAACCCGGTCTTACATTTCACACTTATCCGGCCCTATTCCTGACATTCCTTTACCTGTTGTTATACAACCACCGCGGCAGGGATAATTTTCAATTCTTTTTTCACCCGACAATTTTCGTACGAACCGGTTACGAACGGCATTCTATTGCTGACTAAGTCCGCATAGTTGCTGGTTGCCGGTACCTGTACCCATTTTTAAAATCAAATCAACGATTATGAAACACAAATTCATTTATGCAATCGGATTACTTGTCGCCGGTCTTGTAATTCTTAATGCCTGTCAGCATGAAATTCTTTATCCCGGAAATGGTGGAGGTGGTGGCACCGGAGGTGGTGGTACAGGTGGTGGTGGTACAGGCGGTGGAGGTACCGGTGCTGTCAATACCTGCAGTCCGGATACGGTCTATTTTGTCAATGATATTATGCCCCTGATTTCCTCCTACTGTACCATGAGCGGATGCCATGATGCCATCACGCATGCGGACGGCGTGGATCTGACATCATATACAAAGATCATGCGTTATGTATCCGCTGGCAATGCTTCCGGTAGTAAACTGTACAAAGAGATCATAAAAACAGGTAGTGAACGGATGCCCCCGCCTCCGATGCCGGCATTTACCACGGCACAGAAAACCATGGTACAGAAATGGATCAACCAGGGTGCGAAGAACAACAGTTGTGCGGGTCGTTGTGATACCGCCACATTCACTTATAGCGGTGCTATTAAACCCATGATGGATGCAAAATGTACCGGTTGCCATAATCCGGGTAACCTGGG
>CAUJFR010000212.1 GCA_963169885.1 Bacteroidota bacterium | reverse complement strand
TTCAGCGCCGTTGACAGCATTGATCAAAGGCTGGCAGATCGCCTTGCCATTGATGAAAGAGGGCAGTCACTGGCGTTTATGGATTCCTTCCCACCTGGCCTATGGTGATCGTGGTGCGGGTAGTGATATTCCAGGTGGTGCCACCCTTATTTTTGAAGTGGAACTGATACAGGTCGTAAAATAAACCATTACCCATGAGCCCTGATCCCCGTTATCCGATCGGCGAATACGAACCCAAACCTTTTTCGATCGAACAGAAGATCGAATGGCTGGCCGATCTGAAATTCCTGCCCCTGTTGCTGGAGAATGCCATCCTCAACCTGGATGAAGCACAGTTACACACTGCTTATCGTGAAGGGGGCTGGACGGTTCACCAGGTCGTGCATCATGTGGCCGACAGCCATATCAATGCCTATTGCCGGTTCAAGCTTACACTTACTGAAGATAATCCTACGCTGAAGACCTACGAGGAACAGCATTGGGCCGAACTGAATGATGTAAAGAAACTCCCGGTTAATATTTCCATCACCTTACTGCATGCCCTTCATGCCCGTTGGTATGAAGCCCTGAAGTATGTGAGCGATGAGGAATGGAATAATAAAACCGCCTATCATCCCGGATTAAAGAAAACGGTACGTCTCTGGTTTCTGTTAGGTATGTATGCCTGGCACGGGAAGCACCACGTTGCTCATATTACAGCGTTAAGAGAAAGGAAGAGATGGTAGTGTAGCGTTGCGAGTTTCGGATTAAGTACGAGGTACGAAGTACGAAGTACGAAAGCAGTCCGTAAAACGAGATAATGTTGGTTAATTTAGTCACAAGATTCTTAGAATCGGCTGTTTCCTAACACCTAACAGCTATCAGCGAACACCTTTAAACGTGCTTTTCCCCTACACCCGACACCTGACACCCGACACCTGAAATATGAAATGGAAAATCCTCTCCTCCGAATATCTCTTCAATGACCGCTGGTTTAAAGTGCGTAAGGATCGGTGCGAAACACCGGGCGGCAAGGTCGTGGATCCTTACTATGTATATGATTTCACAACCTGGGTGGGGGCGCTGCCGGTAACTGAAGATGGTAAAATAATCATGATCAGGCAATACCGGCATGCGCTGGGTGAAGTGTGCATTGAAATACCAGGCGGCTGTGTGGATGATACGGATACTTCACTGGAAATGGCGATCAGCCGGGAATTGCTGGAGGAAACCGGGTATACCTTCAGTTCCATTGAACACCTGGGAAAAATTTCTCCCAACCCCTCCACCAATACCAATTACCTGCATATGTTCCTGGCCCGGGGTGGCAAAAAAGTGGCCGAACAGCACCTGGATGAAAATGAGGAAATTGACGTGATGGAAATAAGTGTGGAAGAACTGAAGCATTTACTACGGACTAATCAGCTGATGCAGTCCATGCATGTGAGTTGTATTCTTTATGGGTTGGAAAAAATGGGGGAGCTCCGTTATTAATTGAAAAATTCAGCAACTATTTCAAAGAAAGGGAAATCTAAACCATTATTACCTTTCCAACATTCTTTTACTGCGGTCTGACTTACTTCACCCACCAGGAATATACTGCCACATACAACAATCAAGTCCTTATTGCCGGCTTTCATAGCGGCAGCGTAAATAGCAGTGTTCACCGAAGAGTAGGTATTGCCTTTCAGGCCATATTTTTCCGCCAGTTTGAAAAGATCATAAGCTTCCATGGCCCGTTGTATGCCCGCCTGAGTGAAGTAAAAGGTCGCTTTTTTGGGAAGTAAAGCCAGGACCTTCTCCACATCTTTATCTTTAACCATTCCCAGCACGATATGCAGCTCCTCGTGCGGAGTGAGTTGGATCTGTTCGAGTAATTGGTTGATGCCATCTTCATTGTGAGCCACATCCAGTACCAGCAATGGTTCGGTATGGATAATCTCCCAACGTCCATGTAAACCTGAAATTTGTTTTGACATCTTCAGTGCCGTCAGGATCTTTTCTTCCGGCAATTCCCATCCTTTTGATCGTAATTGGTCACAGGTCTCAAGTACCGTAAGCAGGTTCTTTACCTGGTAGATGCCGGATAGATCAAGTGTGTATTTTTTTGATCCGGGTTCATCATCAGTAGCTACCTCTACTTCCAGTAAATGGTTTTTCCATTCACGGCTGATCACTTTTCGTCTTGCTGAGGCCAGGTAATACGGACTGTTTTTTTCATGGGCCGTCTTTTCAAATACGGGCGCGGTTTCAGGGAGGGTTTCCCCGATCACCACGGGCACTCCTGGTTTGATAATGCCCGCTTTTTCGGAAGCAATTTTCTCCAGTGTATCTCCCAGCAGGTTCATATGATCCCATCCGATATTGGTAATGACCGAAACATCCGGAGTAATGATATTCGTACTGTCGAGCCTGCCACCCAGCCCGGTTTCGATAATGGCAATATCCACTTTCTCCTGGACAAAATAATCAAAAGCCATAGCGACGGTCACTTCAAAAAAACTCGGATCCAGTTCATCAATCTGCGGTTGAATACGCTCCGTGAATTCCACTACTGCTGACTGGGTGATCATTTCCCCATTGATCTTGATCCGTTCCCGGAAATCTTTAAGGTGAGGTGAAGTATAAAGTCCGGTTTTGTAACCGGCCGATTGAAAAATAGCAGCCAGCATATGACTCACGGAACCTTTGCCATTGGTGCCGGCAATATGTACGGTTCTTAATTGTTGTTGTGGATTGCCGATTGCTTCGCAAAGGGCAATCGTGTTGTGCAGGTCTTTTTTATAGGCAGCGGCACCGATGCGGCTGAACATCGGGAGCCGGGTGTATAAATAGTCGAGTGTCTGGCTGTAATCCATTGACACAAAAATAGGGTTTGCGCCAATAAAAAAAGCCATCCGCGGTTGCGGATGGCGTAGCAAGAATCATTTATACTTAATTAACCCTGAAATTGAATTGAACGGTGACCATGGACTCATGATCGGCTTTGTCAAATTTAATATTACGGAGATAACGCATGATGGCATCTTTATAAGCGGCACTGCTTTGTGTGGATCCTTTAGCGATACCTACAAAAGTGCCAGTACCATCGGGTGATACATTCACATTCGCATAGATGGTGGCTTTTTCAAGATCACCCTCAAATGAGTAACTGCGAACAATCTTCCGGTCTCCACGGGTAACCCTGGGACCTGTGCCGGTACCGGCTCCCGAACCATTGCCACCGCCTACACCGCTACCATTTCCACCACCTATACCAGAGCCATTGCCTACACCCACACCAGTGCCTTTGCCTCCGCTGCGGTCATAATCGTCTGCCGCACCACCACCTTTGCCGGTACCGGTAGTGGTTTTACCCAATACCGCTTTCGGACGGGGAGGTGCCGGATTTTCCACCACTTTTACTTCTTTTTTGGTGACCGAGGTATTCGTGATTTTCGGAGCATCTTTTTTGATCACTGCCACGGGCTTGGTAATCGCCGGACTGGTGCTGTTATCATCCACATCCTTTACATCCTGGGAGGGTTCATTGGTGCCTGGAGGCATGGGGGCCGCATTCGCCACACCGGGATCACCGGAAGCCTGTACAGGATTACCACCACCGCCACCTCCTTCTTCAGCGGGAGGAAGGGGTGGATCAGGAGGCAGATTCAGTTCCACCTCAATGCCCGCATATTCCACCGGGGTTTCAAATACCGGCAGCTTCCATTTCAGGAGGAACATGAGCAGGACAAAGAGAACCGCAAAAGCTGCAGTAATCATAATCGCCCTGGAACGGTGCTGAGCATCTATGGAAACAGACATGGTGTACGTGTTATTCATACAAATTTAGCTATTGAGGTTGAAAGCCACTGGGGCTTGTTTATACACAGTTGTTATTAACGATGCAAACCCTGTGCAACTTGCATAAACACCCCTGATTTAACTGTTAAGATTATCTAAAACCCGCTTATTTACGGAGATTGGCCAGCAGCAGGCCGGTAATTACGAGTCCGAAACTCAGCCCATGCACCCAATTGACGGCTTCCCCGAGCAGCAGGATGGCTTCGAGGGTGCTGAAAAGGGGAATCAGGTTACCGAATAGCGCCGCCCTCCCGGCTCCCAGGTTTCGGATGGCCATATTCCAGATCCAGAAACAAATCGCTGAAGCCCCCACACCCAGGTAGAGGATGATACCGAAAGTGGATATTTCCCATTGGATCGCCGGTGATTGCACCGTCTCCCGGATATAAAACGGAACCAGCAACAGGGTGCCCAAAGCAAAGATGACAAACAGGAAATTGAGCGGAGATACGGCGGCCGGTTTTTTTCGCACCATCGTGTTGTATACGGCAAATGCCAGTCCGGCCCCCAGTACCCAGGCATCTCCTTTGGTAAAATGAAAATGCAGCAGGTTCTGGAAATCTCCCTTGGAAAGTAAGACGAGAATACCGGCAATACAAACCAGCATTCCGATCGCCCGCATCCCGGAGATTTTTTCTTTCAGGATAATGGCGGCAAAGAGCACCGAAAGGATGGGCGATGAGGTAGTGCCAATCAGTGCCAGGTTAATGGCTGTTGTGTATTGTGCACCGATATAGATAAACGTATTGAAAATGGAAATACCGGTGGCCGCAGCCAGTATAAAAAAGGGGAGTGATTTCCGTATCACCGGCCATTCTTTTTTAAAAGAAGAAATGGCAAAGGGTAAAATCACCAGGGTGGCCGTCAGCCAACGATAAAAAGCCAGGGTCACTGGCGGCACCTGTTTGTAAATACCCCGGGCCACTACAAAATTCCAGGACCAGATAAACGTAGCCAGCAGGGCCACGGCAATGCCGGTATATACCTGTTTTTTTGCCGGTAGGGTCATGCCGTATTAATAATGGGCGAAGTCGTTGGTATAATCCCCTTTGATCCGTTCCATCGGCGGATTGAAATAACCAAACTTCAGGTCCGGAAACTCTTCACGGATCAGTTCCTGCATTTGCTTTACCCCGAGGAAATCACCGGTATCGGTTACCCCGATTTTACCAAGATACCAGTCGGGATCAATATTGAAATTCCGCCATTGAATCATTTTCAATCCGGTTTCTTTAATCAGTTTGCGCAGCGCTTCATATTCAGCTTCTGAATCCGTCATACCCGGGAAAACAAAATAGTTGATTGACGTCCAGCCCCCGAAAGAAGTCATCACTTTCAGACTCTCGATGATATCTTCAAATTCATAATTATTGGGCCGGTAGTAGGGCATATAGATTTCGCGGCGGGCCGAGTTAGTGCTAACACGGATGGAATCAAGACCAGCCTCGCATAATTTCCGCACCGCATCCGGGTTGGAACCGTTGGTATTGATATTGATGCTCCCTTTTTTGGTATGCTTCCGTATTTCAATAATTGCTTCACGGATGGTTTCCCACATCAACAGCGGTTCTCCTTCACAGCCCTGTCCGAAACTGATGATCGGATAAGGGGCGGTCTCCAGGTGAGGTACTGTAAACTCCACAATCTCTTCCGCGGTAGGTTTAAAGGTCAGCCTGTCCTGGGTAGATACAATGGGCTCCTCATCCGGCTGCAGTGAAATACAGCCCACACAGTTGGCATTACAGGCAGGAGAAGCAGGGACAGGGCATTCCCAGCGGCCGAGCGCGAAGTTCCGGGCTGCAGGACAACTATACGTGAGTGCACAATTATTCATCAGGTGCGACACGAGCCGGTTATGCGGATAATGTTTCAGCAGTTCGGCGGCGCCATGTTCCACTTTGCCGGCATCATAACCGGCACATTCCTGACGGATATCCGCTTCGATACGAACAGCGGGCACATAAAACTTATCATCCAGCCAGCCGGCAGCGGTATAGCAAAACAAAGGCAGGGTAGGAGCATCCGGAGCGGTTTCATAAGCAGCCAGGTATAAACCGGTATGGGCCGGAGGAATAAAGGCGGCCACCGCCCATCCTTTTTCACAGAGCCGCATATCGCCGGTCTCCACATCGATCCCGATTCCACGGCGTCCGGGTAATTCGTAGAGGGAACCGCCATCGGGCAGTTCGATCCAGTCTTCAACCGGTACATCCACGGCATCCCATCCGGTGCGTCCGGCCACGAAAAGCGATGTGTCTTCGAAAATATTGCCTTTACCATCGGAGTAAAGGATATAGGGTGATTGGGAAATTGGCATGGGGCAAAATTACAACAAAAGCGGGGTTATTGAAAATTGAGCATTGAACAGTGAATATTGAGCATTTAAGAGCTAAGAAAAGAAATGTTCAATATTCAATGCTCAATTTTCATTTTACAGTTGACAGTTTATCACGGCAGTACTGGTTGAATTCATTTTCATCCACCGGATTATTTTCATCTACCAGTTGCTGAATAATCTTATTATTTTTAAAATCAATGGTCAACAAGCCATCTTTCAGAATAACATTATTCAATACTGTCCACCGGATATTTTGGGGGGGGAAACTCGGATAGGCAATCCGGTCGGGATACAGAATCACGTCCATTTCTCTTTTGGCAATAAAGTACAGTATCGCCAGAATCAGACTTGCTGCCCCGATAATATAATATTGAAAGAACAACAGCCAAATCAATGCATAGTACATTAAGGTTTGTTGCATAGCCGTCGCTTTCTGATGCGGTTTCCGGAATATTTTTTCAAATCCGAAATTGATAACGGTAACAACAATACCCAATATGGCATAACCCCGTTCCTGAAGGCTGGTCAAATAATAAATCAGTGTACAGAAAACAGTGAGGTTGATAATGACCAGCATCCAGCCCATCATGTCATAGAACCGGGCCTTGGTGTTTGGAAGTTTGATAATGTAGTCAGCCTGGGGGAGTGTCATACTGCTTATGAATTTGACGTCACCAGCAGATTACACAATTTGAACAGCACCCGGGCACCCACATTGGCATTCCAGTCGGAGTCGCTGACGCCCACTTCACAAAGGTCGAAGCCGATGATTTGCTTGCCGCTTTGGCGAAGTAGTTTCAGCATGTAATAAACCTCTTCCATTTCAAATCCACCGGGTACGGGGGTCCCGGTATGGGGACAGAGTTTGCGGTCGAGTCCGTCGATGTCAAAACTGATATATACTTTCTCCGGTAACTGGCCGATGATCTCTTCGGCAATATGTTTCCAGGTATCGCCGCAGAACTGGCGTTCCTTGATTTCCCGGTCAAAATAGGCAATGACTTTGTAACCACTGTTCTTGATATAATCCCATTCCACCTGGCTGTAATCCCGGAGCCCGACCTGTACCACACGCTGGAGTTGGGTAACGTCCCTGAGCGCATTAAACATGATGCTGGCATGGGAGTGCTTGAAACCTTCATAGGTGTCACGCAGGTCACAGTGGGCATCAATCTGCAGAATACCATACTCTCCGTGTTTTTCTCCCAGTGCTTTCATATAGCCCAGGGGGACACTATGATCACCCCCGAGTACACCCACCAGTTTATCCTGGTCCAGCAGGGCCTTGCTCTGGGCATGCATCCATTCAGTAAGATAAACACCCCCTTCATTCACCTCTTTCAGGGTTTTGCACATGAACTGGTTGGCATTCACGTCATCCCCCTTTGAGATATAGTCGATATATAATTCCGCTTCCTTACGCAGGTAATCGCTCTTCATGAGAAGTTTACGATCCACCGGACGCATATAGAAACCCTGTTTCCAGGCATCCGGCATTTCGGGATCAAACAGATCGACCTGGTAACTGGCTTTGAGAATGGCCTCAGGTGCACGGGCCGTACCCGCACCATAACTTACCGTTACCTCCCAGGGTACAGGCAGAATAATCAGCCGGGCACTCTCTTCATCACTGGGAAGTCCGAAAATGTTGTTATTAGGATTGCTGACGCTGTTAGGGTCGTAGGAGGAAAGGTCTACCATTTTGATTTCATATTGAAAAACGGTGCAAGTTACAGGGGTTTTGGGTAGCCGCAAAAAAGAATCATCTGCCTGGGTTTTTGAGCTGAATGAAGGGTTCCCGCTAAGCCAGGAAGACATGCTTTTAGTTCGGGACTGTACGATCAGCCGGAAACAGACTTTGACAACCTTACGCCTTGCAGTTCCTTTTGGTGTTTTCTACTATCGGGTTGTCTTTTAAATCTTTGCGGGAAAAAAAAACTGCTTCCGCAGGATTCGCCCGCAAAGCAAAGAAGATAGTCTTAAAGAAATTGTTTGAACTGCAGGTCAGGAACTGTAAACATTTCAATTGTAACTTACAATCCAGGTATGATTTTTCTACTATCAGGTTGTCTTTTAAATCTTTGCGGGACAAAAAAAATCCCGCTTCCGCGGGATTCAGTATTTTATTTTCTGCTGAGATTTTTCAGGTGGTGCACATGCGACGCCAGGGCCAGCCGCATTTTGGGGTATTCGATATACGTTACACCAAAGTCCTCACAGGCTTTCTTAATGATTTTACTGATAGCAGGGTAATGCACGTGTGAGATCTTGGGGAACAGGTGGTGTTCAACCTGGAAATTCAAACCGCCCACCAGCCAGGAAATCACTTTATTATCCGTAGCAAAATTGGCTGTCGTTTTTAACTGGTGAATCGCCCATTCATCTTCCATCCGGTTATGATCATCCGCATGTGGGAAATGGGTATGTTCTACGGTATGGGCCAGCTGGAATACAATACTCAGGACAAAGCCGGCAAATAACCCAAATACAAGGTAGCCGATCAGCCAGGAAGTAAAGCCAAGTTGTGTAATGGGGATCACTACGAAAATGAAAATATTCAATACTTTAAATCCCCAGAAAGAGATATGATCCCAGGCACTCATCGGTTTCAGCGGTACTTCGCCAATCTTTTTACGGAAATACTTTTTATAGTCGGTTACAAAAACCCACCAGATATAGAGCAATGAATACGCAGCCCAGAAATACCAGTGCTGGAAGCGGTGAATCTTATAATATTTCTGTGTGTCACAAAGACGCAGCAGGGGGCGCGCTTCGATATCATCATCCAGTCCTTCGATATTTGTATACGTATGGTGGATGATATTGTGCTTGGTCTTCCACATGAAGTTATTGGCTCCAAGGAAGTTCAGCGAAAGTCCGGCCATATAATTGACCCATTTTTTCCGGCTGAAACTACCGTGCATACCATCGTGCATGATATTGAAACCAATGGCAGCGGTCAGTCCGCCCAACACCACACACTCCGTGAGCGCCAGCCAGGTAGCGGGTGTATAAAATACCAGGTGGGTATAAACGGCAATATAGGCCAATACTAAAACAACTGCTTTAAAATAGAGCTGGAAATTGCCCGTGTAAGATTTGCCGGCTTCGTTGAAATACTCGTTGATTCTTTTCTTGAGTTCTGCGTGAAAAGTCTGGGCGTTACCCGAAAATTTTGGAAAATTCATTATTAATACTTGTTTCGATAGGTAAAGGTAACCCTTAAAGCCCATATTTCGTTAAAAACTATCCACTACATGAGGAGAATCATTTCTAGTAAAAGTATTGCAAATTTGTGACTTATGTTTCGTTTTGGATGAGTGCACCGAGGTCACGCAGCCCCAGTTTTTTCTCACTCAGAAAGCCTTCTGCATAATCCACTCCAATCCGTTTTCCAAACATTCGGGCCCGGGCAACCACCGCTTCCAGGAAACCGGGTTTGGAGATATAGGTTTGCGGACCTTCCTGCGGGGCATTACCGTTGTGAAACTGGGTGGTATACGCTTCAATTGATTTCATCCGTTGTGCAAAAACGTCACTGATATCTACGAGGAAATCCGGCTCATGGTACCAGTCCTGCATATATTGAAGCACATAAGTGGGGCGCCATTTTGCCTGGGGGTTGCCTTCGCTGTCTTTTGTTTCGATTTTTGCCAGACCGGAGAGAAAACAACTTTCTGTAATCAGGTTGCCGGCCCGTCCATGGTCCGGATGACGGTCCTTCAGGATATTTCCGATCACAATAGAAGGCTGGTATTTACGTATGGCGGCTATAAGCTGCAGTTGGTGTTCTTCATCATTCCGGAAAAAGCCATCCCTCATTTTCAGGTTTTCACGGGCATGTACTCCCATGATCATCGCGGCATTGGCGGCTTCTTCATAGCGGGTTTCGACAGTACCTCTTGTGCCGAGTTCCCCCTGCGTAAGATCCAGGATCGCTACTTTTTTTCCAGACTTAACTTCATTGATCAGGGTGCCTGAACAGCCCAGTTCCACATCATCCGGATGA
>CAUJFR010000211.1 GCA_963169885.1 Bacteroidota bacterium | reverse complement strand
AAATGTATACGGACTATAATCGGGTTGATCGGTAAAGAAGTCCTGCAATAAAGAGGCCGTTACATCATACTGGTTGACGTATGGAATATTAAGAATATTATACACGACTTTCAGTATGGAACCAAAGTTAGCATGAACATGGGATACATAGTTCCGTTTTACATAAGGTCCGGCCATCATCAGCACACTGCGGTGCGCATCAATATGATCCACGCCTCCCTGCGGATCATCTTCAGTCACAATCACCAGCATATTTTTCCAATACTTTGTCCTGGACAAAAAATGCAGGATCCTCCCCACAGCCAGGTCATTATCGGCCATATAGGAATGAACATATGGATAACCATCTTCCGGCCGGGGCCCGGCACCATGATCATTCGGCACCTGCATAGTGACCAGTTGCGGCATTTCCTCTTTTCCATTCAGCCACATCTTTGTAAACTCTTCCTCAAATTGCTCCATCCGGAACTGATCCGGAATATTGGTATTATACCCGGCATAATTATGGGAGGTCCGGCTCCACAATGCTTTTTGCATGGGTACCATTACGCCATGAGCCGCCCCAGTTAAGGTATCATGCCATTCTTCCCGTACATGTGCTGTTTCATTGGCTTCCCCATAATTGTAAAATGAGATTTTATTCCTTTCCAATGCTTCCCACAAACCACCAATTTCCGCATAATCTTCCGGATCCATACTGCCGGTGCTTCCGGGAAATCTTCTGCCAGGAGCTTTGGAAAAAAAGGAAGCAGATTTACTGACACTGGAATTTGTTTCCACCCATTCGTTAGGAATTACTCCCATCATCCAGTGGTGACCATGAATAGAAGCATCACTGTCGCAGTAAAAATTATCACTATAAGCAAATTCGCCGGCCAACTTCGTATGATTAGGCATAATATCAGCGTTTGCCACTTTCAGTGTGTCATTTTTTCCATACACATTCGCTTTCATACCATAACGGGCAAGGGTAAGATCGCCTTTGCCTGTTTCCATCTGTCCCAGTACTTCATCATAGGTCCTGTTTTCTTTGGTGATATAGACAATGTACTTAATGGGACTTTGCCTGAGTTTTGGTAATGCAGGCAGTGGATTCTTCGCATCATCTTTTACACGCACTGCCTGCATAGTATTTTCAACGGATTGCCTGGTATAGGCGGCCAGTTGCCTGGCATCCGGCATTTTTATTTTCTGAAAACCGGCCAACTGAATATCACCTATATAAGTACCGGCTACAGGTTTCACAAAGTCCTTTCCACCATTCGGACCTGCCCCCAGTCCCCGGCAACTGATCACGTATATTTCCTTTTCATCTTTGCTCAACTGCACTCTGGCCGGACCCCAACCGGTGGGAATCAGGCCAATTGTTTTCTTTGAAGGGATATCGATCACGGCCACTGCATTAAAACCAAGCAAGGCAACATATAGTTTCTTCTCATCCTTACTTAATGTAATTCCAAATGGTAACACCCCCCTGTACCGGTCAATCCGTTTATCCACTTTAATGGGAATATGGGTGATTATTTTTCTGCTTTTATAATCAATGACTGTTATATTATCATTGGTGGCATTGGAAACATAGGCAAAGCGGCTGCCAACGGCGACTGAATTCGGACTGGCTCCTCCCACAACTTCGGCATCTTCGATCATTTGCCCGATCTGGTGCCCGGTTTTAAATTTGTCAATGACCTGGTTGCTGGCAAGGTCAATGGTAAATACACTCATTGCTTCCGGAGCAAGCGGACTACCCACTCCAGGAATTCTCTTTCCATCAATGACTGTTCCATTCATCGAAGCAGGCGAGTTGTCCGGATAAGGATGCCAGTTGATCATCATACTGTTGTAATTCGTTGAGTCCATCCCTTCTACGAGCGGATAAGCGTACATCCCAACGTTGGCCACAAAAGCCAGTTTCCTATCCGGACTCAGTGAAAGGCCAAATGGTTGTCGGCCCACCGGAATACTGGCGGTTATTTGTTTTGTGCTGAGATCAATCCGCACCAGGCGGAAATTGCCACGGTCAAGCACCAGCAATTCATTGCGGCTTTCATTTAATAAAAGATCAGCTGTAAAACTGTCATCAAATCGTTCGCTTCCTGCCATCCCGTTGAGACTGATTGAATCAAGGGTCATCATTCTTTCAATATCGTACTTGATGACTGCCCCGTTATCACCTCCACTGAGGTAGATAGTTCTGTTGTCGGCAGCAAATGCTACTCCGAGAAAAGAGCCATTCGACAAGGGGGATTTTATTGTCTTGTCGTAGGAGGGTACCCGGATATGATTTAACGACTGCAGGTCAATAATGGTGAACACTCCGTTATGGAGGGTTACAGCTTTTCTCCCATCTGGCGAAATGGCCATCCCAAAAGGATCGTGGGTGATACGGATCATTTCGCCGGCCGGACTCACATAACGGCCACTGGGGAGTACGGAAACTCCTTTTTCATTAATGCTGGCATATTGATTTCGGCCGGGTACCTGGAGTGTCAGGATACCTGATGATTGGGCCGATAAAAAAACATTGTATAAAAGGGTAAGGATTAAAAAGGGGAATCTATATTTCATATTGTAATGTATTAAAAATGGCGGAACCTGGAAAAGTTCCGCCTTGCTAACAACTGCTCACTTTTTGCTTATGCTAAAATTTTTATATAATCCGGATTTTTATTGGGCAATCCAGGGTCTTGTATTCATATCATCTGCACCCTGGCGCTGTACTGCTGCTGCCCGGTTGGTTCCATTCAGGGACTGTTCGGATAGCGGATAGATATAACGAACAGGAACTTTGTTATTATTCAGGTTAGCGGGACCGGGAGTGATCACCGGCATTCCGGTTCTTCTCCAGTCAAACCAGGCTTCCAGGCCATTGAAGTAAAGGGCCACCCATTTTTGTAAGGCAATTTTTTCCAGTTTCTGATTATCCGTTCCGGTATAGGCAACGGAAGACTGACTCAGGTAACCGGCAGGCATCGCCACATTCAGATTATAACCTGCAGGTACCACAGACTGCCAATAAGCAAAATTGGCATTGATGCCATTGGTATAATATACTTCCGCATCACCGCTTGTGATGATTCCTTTTTGTTTTGCTTCCGCCAGGATAAACTGGAGTTCGGCATACGTCATCAGCAATGCTCTTGCAGCGGCAGGATCTGGTACAGCTTGTCCTGCATCATTACATACCAGGCAGGCGAATGTATAACCCACCCTTGAAACACCTTGTACACCTCCATTATAAGCCAGGGCATCCACGTCACTCAGCCCATTGGGAACCCCAAGGATGGCCGGTGTGCCGGCGGCAACTGAAGCCTGAGTGGGCCGGCCAAAAATATTAATCCGCGTATCGTTCAATGCAGACAAACGATCCGTCAGTGTTTTACTTACCCGGAATTCGTCAAAGGAACCAACCCTTGTGCCATACAAAGGCCACTGGTTAGGCGCTGCTGCCAGGTATTTCATTTCCGCGTTATCGGCATTGCTGGTAAAAACCGGATTATTCACCGGATCACCCACAATCGCCTGCATTTCTGCATTTACGTTTTTCTTTTTGGAGAGACGCAGCAGATAACGGAGACGCAGCGAATTGGCCAGTTTTCTCCATTTGAGTAAAGAGGCACTTCCTCCTCCATACAGCAGATCACCGGTGAAAGTACCTGTAGCTGTTGCCAGGGACTCGTTGGCTTTCTTCAGATCGGCAAGGATGGCGGTATAAATATCTTCCTGCTTATCATAGGCAGGTTGATATACCCCATCTGTTTTGGCCTTTCCGGCTTCGGTATAGGGCACATCTCCATACGCATCCGTTGCCAGTGAAAACAACCAGGATTTCATGATCAGGGCTACCCCGAAATAGGGATTTTTTTCATCATTATTCACCGCCGTGAAAATGTTCTGAATATTTCTGTAATTACCATACACGGTACTCCATATACCATTCTGCTCATTCCAACCATAACGATCTTCGTTCACAAACTGAATTTTCGCATGGTGCTGCACCACAATATTACCAATGCCCCATGCTTCACTCACCTGGCGGTCCATTGAACTCTTGATAATGCCGCTGAGCAACAGATCCGGTGTAACGGTGGTGGTATTATTCTTATTGGTATTGGTATCTGAAAAATCCTTTGTACAACCGGTAAGCAGGACAATGCCAATCACCGGAAGAACAGATTTAAATAGTTTCATCATTGCTGATTTAAAAGTGAATTATAATTTAAAACTCAGGTTAAGACCATAGCTGCGTGTGGTAGGCAGACTCATATACTCAATACCGGGCAGGGCGGTACCACCGGAATAGGACATGGTTTCCGGGTCAATATGGGGTACATTATCCCATACAAAGAGATTACGTCCAACCAGGCTGATTGTAAGACCTCTTACCGGGAGCTTGCCAAATACTTTATCCGGTACTGAATAACTCAGTTGCAATTCACGGAGTTTAATAAAAGAGGCGTCATACATTACACCTTCAGCGATGCTACGTCCACCGGTCCAGGCGGTATGCCACTCACGGGCGGTTACTTTTTTGGAATTCGGGCTGAATGAACCATCCGTGTTTTGTACCACGCCTTGTCCGATTACCCCATTTCCATCCAGAGTAAGGTCATAGCCATTAGCACGACCTTCGAGTGTTTCTATAATAATGCCACCCTCGCGTCCTACCGTCTGCGTTTCTGAATACAGTTCTCCGCCGCTGCGGATATCAAAGAGGAAACTCAGCCGGACGCCTTTATAAGTAAACCCGTTACCAATTCCCATCAGGAAATCAGGATTATAGTTACCCAGTTTGATCCGATTGGTAGTGGCAACTGGACGACCATTGGCTCCATATACCATCTGGCCCACATATTTACCACTGGCGTCATAATATTTTGCTGTGGGATCCGTATTCTGTACACGGGCAAAACCGATACCATAAAGATCACCCATACGCTCCCCTACTCGGGCTTCCACACTTACGCGGCGGCTTGCCATTACGTAGTTGGTCAGCCCATCGCTCAGTTCAAGAACGGTACTGCGGTTTGCTGAGAAATTCACAAAAGCATTCCATTTGAAATCCTTTTTCTCCACCGGTACTGCGGTGAGCATCATTTCAACGCCATTGTTGCGAATCAGCCCGGCATTGATTTTACGGGTGTCGTAACCACTGGTACTGGAAAGAGGAATATTCAGAATCTGATTCTTGGTCCGGCTCTGATAAAAAGTAAGATCAAGCCCCAGGCGACCTTTGAAGAACCGGATATCCGTTCCAAACTCATAAGCAGAACTGATTTCCGGTTTAAGGTTCAGGTTAGCCAGACTGCTGGTTTCACTATAGATCTGGAAGGAACCGAAAGGCTCACTCCGGTTATAAGTCTGTGTAAAAGCAAAAGGATCGGTGTCGTTACCCACCTGGGCAAAACTACCTCTCAGCTTAAAGAAACTAATGGCTTTGGGCAGGGTGACCATATCACTGATCACGGCACTGAGCGCAGCAGATGAATAGAAATAAGAATTCACTTCGTTACCGAAAGCTTTCAGATCCTCCGGCAGGGTAAGTGCACTGCTCCAGTCATTCCGTCCGGTAATATCCAGGAATAATTTATTCTTATATGAAAGCCCGGCAGATCCATATAAACTGTTGATCCGCTTGGCCACATTGCTTTGCTCCACTACCATCGCTATACGGGAGTTATTCAGGCTGTAAATATTGGGGATATTCAGCTGTCCGGCCACATCTTCCTTAAAGCGGGAGGTCTGGCGCATCTGGTTTCCACCCAGGGTTCCTGTAATACTGAAATCGCTGTTCACCTCTTTATTAAGGGTGAAGAGGAAATCCGAATTGCGTTCTTCGTTTACAATATCTGTTTCCCGGTATTGGCCAAAGGGGAAACGTTGTGTACTGAATGCACGACGATATTCTCGGCGCTCATTACTCCAGTCGGTAGCCGTACGGAACTGCAGGTTCAGCCAGGAATTGAAATCGTATTTCAGCGACACATTGCCAATCAACCGGTCGTAATACTGACCATTGGTATTCGCCATTACCGTCAGGTATGGATTATCATGGTAATTATAGTTCCAGCTGTATTGTTTCTGATTTTCCAGACCTGGTTGCCAGAGACGTTTCATGTCGCTGACTTTTACAGAAGCAGGCAACCAGCAGTTAAACAGGTACATGATACTTTCGGTACCGTAACTGATAGACGGGCGGTTGTCACTTTCACTTTTAATATAGCTTACAAAAGCTCTTGCAGAAAGTTTATTGGTCAGGTTATACCCACCGGATAAGGATACGGTATTCCGCTTCAGATCGGTATTCGGTACGATTCCTTTCTGATCAACATTGGTAAAACTGAGACGAAAATCGCCGTCTTTATTTCCACCTACAAGAGCGGCATTATTGGTATAGGTTGTACCGGTCTGGAGAAAATTTTTGAGGTTGTCCTTGTCGGCAACCCATAAGGAAGGAGTGATTACGCTTCCAACCGGCGCATTCAGATCACCACCTGTATAATCGATCGGCTGACCATTCAGCGTCCTGGGAGAATTAAACTGAGGATAAAGCTGACCATTAAAGGCTGGCCCCCATCCTTCATCAGTGCCATCCGCTAATCCACTACCGCCCCCGTTCACAAAGGCAAATGCACCACCACTGCCATTTCCCTGGCCATAGGTAGTCTGGTATTCGGGTAGCTTCAGGGGCGTTTCAAAAGTAGCATTGCTGCTGATCTCCACACCAATCCCTTTCTGTTTACGTCCGCTTTTTGTTTTGATAAGTATAACCCCGTTGGCTGCCCTGGAACCATATAACGCTGAAGCGGCAGGTCCTTTCAAAACACTCATGGATTCAATATCATCCGGATTAATAAAACCAGCTCCATTTCCAAAATCAACTTCCATATTACCGCGGCCGGAAGCACCAGTTATGGCATTGCTGACCGGTACACCGTCCACCACATATAAAGGTTGGTTTTTATTCAGATCCACAGAACGTTCCCCCCGGATAGATACCCGGGCAGAACCGCCAATACCAGAAGGGCTGCTGATCACTGTAACACCGGCTACTTTACCGGACAGCTGGTTCACTACATTGGTTTCGCGGGCCACCGTCAGGTCCTCTCCTTTTATCTCCTGAATCGCATAACCCAGTTTCTTTTTATCCTTTTTAATACCCAGGGCAGTAACCACCACTTCACTCATATTCCGTGAATCAGGCTTCAGCATAACCAAACTGGCTTCTGCTGCTTTCACATCAAGGGTAACATACCCCACATTACTGATCGTCAGTACATCCTGCTCATCCGCCTGTATGGTAAATAAGCCATACGCATCTGCAGTAATCACTTTACCTGACTTTTTTACGGTCACCGAGGCACCAGCAAGCGGGAGTTGATTTTCATCTGCAACCACCTTCCCAGTAATTGTTTTTTGAGCCAACGATACTAATGGCAGGAAGCAAATTAGCATAAGCATTAAAAACGGCTGCTTAAACCGGAGTTGAAAAAATGATGTCATAAGAATTTGTTTTAGTTAAGAACCCATCCAATAAGGGCGCTAAGATGGCATCTGAAAATGAAGTGCATCTTATCAGGAAATGAACGAATCGTTATTCTAATGTGAAAGAAAAAACAATAGTTGTATATGTAATATTCAGTTAACAATGAAAGCCTACGCAATCATTCTTATAAGCATCGAAAACCTTCAATAACAATTCCTTTACAATTTCTTTACCGTTCGTTAAACTGCAGACTACAGTGAAGTAATAGGTAATAACGTATTTTGACAAACCGCGTACACTTTGAATAAAAGAAACCTCGATGTAGCCGTATTATCCGACCTGCACTTAGGAACCTACGGCTGCCACGCCAATGAAATTGTCAACTACCTCCGTAGCATTTCTCCCAGATTACTTATTCTGAACGGGGATATCATTGATGGCTGGCAATTCTCCAAACGGTACTTCCCGGGTGCTCATCTCCAGGTGATCAAGGAAATCTTCAATCTCCTCAGCGAGGGAACCAGGGTGGTATACATCACCGGTAACCACGATGAAATGTTACGGCGCTACAGTGGTATTCAACTCAGCAATTTTCAACTGACCGACAAACTGGTGATAGAGATCAATGGCAAGATGACCTGGATCTTTCATGGCGATGTATTTGATAATACCACCAAAGGAAGCGCCAAGATCATCGCCAAACTGGGCGGCTTCGGCTATGACTGGCTGATCCTGCTGAACCGTTGTATCAACTGGACCCTCAAAAAAATAGGCCGCCCTAAAATGAGTCTCAGTAAAAAAATAAAAACCGGGGTAAAGAAAGCAGTCTCCTGGATTGCGGACTTTGAACAAACAGCTGCCGAACTGGCCATTGAAAAAGGATATGATTATGTGATCTGTGGTCATATTCACCAGCCTCAGAAAAAAAAGGTGGAAACCAAGGACGGTAGTGTGATGTATCTCAATAGCGGCGATTGGATTGAAAACCTGACGGCACTGGAATATGTAAATAACGACTGGAATATTTACCAGTACCGGGAAGAAGATTACAGAAAGGCCACAGTCATCCCGATCAGTAAAAAAATCCCGGCCTTAAATGTGGTTACGGATGAGATCAATCTTTTTATGAATTCTCTTCAATAAATATATCCAATGAAAATATTCTATGCAGTACAAGCTACCGGCAACGGGCATATCAGCCGGGCGATGACGCTTCTTCCTCATCTTCAGCAATATGGAGAGGTGGATATTTTCCTGAGTGGCGACAATGCCCACCTGCCACTGAACGGGCCGGTGAAATACCGGAGTAAGGGCATCAGTTTATTTTATAATTGTAACGGCGGACTGGACTATTGGGAAATCACCCGTAAACTAAACCCTATTCGGGTCAAGCGGGAAATCAGGGATCTTCCGGTGGAGAAATATGATCTCGTGCTCAATGATTTTGATTACATCACTTCAGCGGCTTGTGCCCGGAAGAAAATCCCTTCTGTTCATTTTGGACACCAGGCCAGTTTTTACTCCGAACATACACCCCGTCCGGCAAAACGCTCAACCGCCGGGGAATGGATACTCACCCGTTTTGTAAAAGCAGCGGCGCATACCGGGTATCATTTTGAAAAATATGATACCGGCATATTTGAGCCGGTGGTAAAAAAAGAAATCCTGGAAGCGGTTCCACTGACCGAAAACCATATAACCATTTACCTTCCCTCCTTTTGTGAACCGCAGCTGATGGAGCTGCTGAATAAATTCCCGGACCACCGCTTCCAGGTTTTTTCCCGCGAAACCAACCTCATCCGGGAAGAAAAGCATATTCAGTTTATGCCGGTTGACCGTGACTTATTTACCCGCAGTATGATCGGCTGTGCCGGTATCATCTGCGGCGCTGGTTTTGAAACGCCGGCTGAAGCCATTCACCTGGGCAAAAAAATAATGACCATTCCTATTTCCGGTCAGTATGAACAACAATGCAATGCTGCAGGACTCGAAAAACTGGGCATCCGATGCCTGCCTGCTATTGATCATACATTTGAACAGCATTTTAATGCGTGGATCAACGATCCAACCCCTGCGGTAAAAAAAAATTATTCGAACAGCATCCGTGAGTCCCTTGAATACCTGTTTTCACTCTCTCCCTCCAGACTAAAAGAATCCGTCCAGTCAGCGTATGAAAACACAGCAGCCCTGCTGTAAAAAAACCGCCCCGCATGAAAATGCGGGGCGTGGATTGTATGAGAAAATAATGCAACCGGTTTACTTACCAAAATTGATTTCCCTTTACCGGATTTGAACTACTGCAAAGCAAGACTTTTCCTGTTATCTCATCATTACTCCATTATTACCGGTACATTAATAAAAAAAGCCCCGCTAATAGCGGGGCTGTAGTACGGATAATGGTTATTGATCGGAATAATTAATTATAGTTAAACTTAGTCCATCCTTTCCACCAGGTAGCATTTTCCCCTGAGGTAGCGATACCGCCACGGAAGGTAGCTGTCTTATCAAAGAAAGTATCTCCGGTGAACTTAGCATCAGTGAAGCTACCACCTGCCAGGATCTTCTGATTACCGCCAGATCCGGCAAACGGAGTAGGATCCGGAGCTGAATAATTGAAAGGCTGAATCAGTTTGGCATCCGAAGTATTCGTAAGGATATCATTGTTATAATAGCTGTTTGTATACCAGCTTGTAAATGCCGCATCATTGGTGATGGTGGCACCGGCTGTTCCGCTGAAGCGGGTAGCCGTAGCACAACCGGCAACGGTGATATTGCGCAGACGCATGGTGCTGTCTTCAATATTCAGGGCGGTGGAATTACCAGTAGTGGCATCCACTTCCACGCCACGGGGCCAGCCCAGGAAAATGGTATTGAAAATAGAAATACCGGTATTACGACGGAGATGGGCTCCACCTCTGAATAATGAACTACCTACATTGGTCAATGTAGCACGGGGTCCGATGGCGGTGATATTACTGAAAATCGCGGTTGTTTTAGGATTCACCTGCGTACCACTGGCGTTATTGTCGCTTTCAAAGGCTTCAGAATTGGAGATATCGGCGATCAGTGAATCGCGCATCACCAGGCCAAACTGCACTTTACCACTGAAACCATTATCGGTATCAAAATCATCATCCTGTGTTTTAAAAGCGATCAGGTATTTGGCATTCACCGTTCCACCAAACCACTCAAAGGCATCATCCTTTGCATATACCACCTGGATATGGTCGAGGGTGGTGCCACTGCCAACACCGGCCATGGTCAGACTGTTCACTTCCTTATCAGGCTGGAAAGCGTATCCGGCAAATTCAATACGTACATAAGAGAGGGTACCTGAATTATCCGCCGGAACCGCTGCAGGAACGGCTGCATCACCTGAACCAGCCAGGCCATCTCCGTTTGCATTGTCAATACCGCCTTCTACCTGGAACAGACCGGCTGTACCATTAAAACTGGAGTTAACCGGTGCTTTACCCAGGATCACAATACCACCCCAGTCGCCTGACTGCGGATTAGGAGAAGCGGAAGTGAAAATAATGGGCTCGGTGGGTGAACCTTGTGCGATAATTTTTGAACCACGGGTAATCACCAGTGCGGCCACATCAGAACCACTGAAAGAACCTTTAATAATGGTTCCTGCCTCAATGGTCATGGTATGATTCCCTACCATATACACCAGCCCTTTGAGGATATAGGTGTTTTTCTTACGCAGCATCGTATCTGCATTAATACGACCCTGCAGGGTGATCGTCTCACCGGTTGTATTGCCACTGCCGCCGCCGTTCACCACGACTACCTGGATCTCACCATCCGTTTCGATTTTACGGCAACCCGTTACGGCAATTGCTGCAAAGGCCGATAATAAGAAAATGTACTTTTTCATTGCTGTTTATTTAAATTTTTGTTTGTACTTGTTTATAAGGAGTAATTAAAGGTGAAACTGAACGTGGTGCCGTTGGTCCTTGTAAAACGATAAACATCCGTTCCTTTATCCAGCTTTTTCTGACCATCGCTGTTCTGGTAGAAATACTGGGTACTGTTCAGGATATCGGAGATATTCATCCTGATCTCTGCTTTCTTATTCAGCAGTTTCTTGCCCAGCTGGAAATCAAGCAGGGCCCGGGGAGCTTCATAGATATCCGGGGAACCGGCACCTGAAGTAAGGTCACCCACCAGGTAAATCCGTTCACCGATCTGATTGAAGAGCAGGGTGGCATTCAGGCCTGATTTTTCCAGGTCATACATCAACCCTACGTTTACTACATAAGGCGACTGACCCTGCATCGGGCGGTCAATATTAAAGATGACATCTTTTACATTGCTTTTGATATAAGAAGCATTGGCCTGCAGGGTGAAATTTTTAAAGGCATTCATAAAATCAAGCTTCTTCCGGAATTCCAGTTCGGCTCCCCAGGCTGTAGCCTGTCCTGCATTCTGGAAACTGAAAGTACTGGCTCCACCAATTCCTTCGTTAAAAAGCTGTTCGATCGCGTTCTTAAAATCTTTATAAAACACACCCGCAGTCAGTACTTCTCCCGCTTTCGGATAGAACTCATAACGGAAATCGAAATTGGAAACCTTAGTTCTTTTCAGCGCCGGATTGCCCTGTACGGATGCATTCAGTTCAAAATCATACAGGTTCAGGAAAGACAGTTCGCGCAATTCCGGGCGTATAACAGTCTGTGATCCTGACAAACGGATATTTGTCTTGTTATTAACTTTAATCGTGGCATTCAGGCCAGGCAGAAAGTCGGTCACTTTAGTATAGGTATGACGCGGATCCCAGGTTTTCACACTACCTACCAGCTGATCGTAATGCTCCACCCGGAGACCCCAGACCACCCGTAATGCCCGACTGAACTGGTTATCGAATTGCAGGAAACCACCATTCAGGATAGTGTTAGCGAGATACCGGAAGGTCTTCCCTTTGATCGCATCGAAGGCGAATTTATTCCCGGTGCCATCTCCGAAATTATCCGTGTTAAATACCTGGTCTGCCGGTAATAAGGTAAGTGCAGGATTGTCCAAAGGCAGGTAATTGGCAAATAACTGGGCATCGTATAAGCGGTCCTTGATCTGCAGCATATACCCGCTTTTCAGTGACTGCTTCTGACCAAACATCGTGAAATTATAAGTTAGATCGCCACCGGCCGTATAAATATAATCGGATAAGCTCTGGTAGATCCGGCTGCCACTGTTTTGTGACAGGGTATTTGAAATCAGCAGGCGGAAAGGATCCTGGGTATTGGTAAAGCGGGAATAGGAAAGACGGCGCTGATCAGGAATATATCCATCGAGGATATTAAAGGCGCCATACCATTTTAACTTTAATGACTTGGCCAGGCTATGATCACCATTGGCCTGAACAGTGAAGAATGTGTTTTGTTTAAATGCCAGTTCTGTTCCGGCAATATCTTCACCACGGGTAAAATCAATTCCGCTCCGGCGGGTAACCGAAGAAGGTGAGTTCACGTTAATGATTGATTTTATAGAAATCTTATTCAGAGAGTTGATCTGCATGGATAAACTGCCGAGGGCGCCCACCGTTACTTCCTGTACATAACGATCATCATTGTAATCATAGTTGGTGGTAAATACACCACTGGAGAGGGCGTTGGAACGGTTCACCATCTTCAGGTACCGGTTATTCCGGTTGTAGTTCACCCCGAAAGTACCGCCGATTTTTTTTCCAAAAAGTGTACCGCTGAAACCACCGTTAAACTGGAAAGAGTAATTTAAAGGAACAGAGGTTGCAGTGGGCGTCCATGCATTCCGCATTTGTTTGCCAATTGCGGTTTTGGCAGCCGGTGATAATGTATCAAAGGCTGCTTTGCGGGTATAACCAGCGGGTAAAGAACGGGTACCATCATCAAAACCCAGCCAGTCTGTTTTGGATTTCTCATCCTTATAGAAGGTATGACCCATGGTCTGTGTATTAAAACCAGACCCAACCTGAATATTAAAGAAGTTCTTGGAAGGAATATCTTTTGTATTTACCTGGATCAGACCGCCAGCCCACTCACCGGGATATTCCGGAACAAATGCTTTATTGATAATGATATTATCAATCATGGCGGACGGAATCAGGTCAAAGGAGAAGGTCTTACGGTCAGGTTCTGTACTGGTCAGCAGGATGCCGTTGAGCATGGCCTGGTTGTATCGGTCAGCGAGACCGCGGATTACAATGAACTTACCTTCCTGCAAGCTCGCACCAGGTGTACGTTTAAGCACTTCGCCGGTATTACGGTCGGGTGAGCGACGGATCGTCTCGGCAGAGATGACAGATGCTACGGTATTGGTATTTTTCTGAAAAGCAATCAGTGAGTTCACCGATTCCTTACGGGCGGTGGAGATTTTAGTAGTGATCACTACATTGTCCCCGGTTTTTTCCTCAACCTCGAGGGTGATATTCAGTTCGTTGATCTGTCCGGCTGTAACTTCCACTTCCGCAACTTCTTTCTTAGCATAACCGACAGCGGTAAAGATGAGGGTGTATTTTTTACCAGCGCTTAATGTGAGGGTGAAACGTCCGTCCACTTCCGTAGTAGTACCACCGGCCGCACCGGATACTTTGATCGTAACACCTGCCAGGGGTTCATTCTTTAAATTGGTAACCTTTCCGGTTAATTTGGGAGATTGTTGTGCCACCGCCAGAAGACCTGAGCACAAGAGAAACAACATCAAACGCATCCTGCGAACCATATCAGTGTATTTGCCGCAAAGATGCCTTCGGCAGGTTACCGGTATGTTACTCCCGGGTTAACCAATTGTAAACGGAATATTACCGGAATGTTAACGATATGGAGGACGGTTGCATCCGGCAGCTCAGGTACAGATACTTACGAAAGAAAGTACCATTTTTACCAGGTCTAATAAGACCTCCCGGTCCGCCAATGTTACCGGAATATTATTTATTCCCTACTGGATTATTTTACGCTCCGGTAAAAAAAATGGCCAGTCAATAGAAATGCGGTAAATACAAAAAAAGCAAAAACCCAGCTGCTGACCGCAAACTGAATCCCTCCGGATATAATATGACCGCTGGTACAACCACCGGCCAGTCTTGCCCCAAAGAGTAAGAGAAACCCGCCGGTGAAAGCCCATAAAATACGCCCAGCTGAAGAGCTTCCTTTCATCCGGATCCAATTATCGTGCAGGAGCCGGATCTTAAATTCTCCTTTTAATAAAGAGTAAACCAGGCCGGAAAGAAAAGCACCCGCCAGAAACTTCATTTCATAAAACCCGGATTGTTCCACCTGTTTAATAAAGTATGCATTATCGGTTAACCCGGTCAGCCGGTCCGCGATATAGGGGTAAAAGGTAGAAGCCCCAAGCACCCGGTCTGATACGATAAATATGGTAACGGTTATTGCCGCAATACCGGCAGCAGCAACCAGCCATTTCAGTTCCTTTTTCTTTTCTATCCGTTGAAGCCAGAAGGCTGCAGCGATCAGACCACTCCCAATAATTACAGCCAATATATAATAACCAGCAGTGCCGGACTGAACAGCTGAAGAAAGGGCTATTTTACCCAGGTCCGGACCCATCGTTCCATGTATAGCCGGACTTAACACGGTATAAAGTATTGAGGCAGCTAATCCACCCAGTATACCAATCAATGCATCCACAGAACCTTGCCCCAGTGAGACAGGCAGCGTACCCGGACAATACCCGAGAATGGCCATACCAATACCAAACAGGAGTCCGCCAACAATAACACTCCCGGCCAGAAATGGCTTAATGTGAAAATCTGCATAACCCAAACCGATAGCAATGCTGAGCCCAATGGCCCCGATACCGATCGCCGCAGCAATGGTCTTGGCTACGGTAAAGTCTTTGAGCACCGCCATCCCTGAAATCGTGTTATAAGTATTGACCTTCGCATATTGAAGAAATAGGCCAAAGAGAAAACCAAGTGAGATAATTAAGACAGTCATAGAAGTAGTTTAAAGGATCATATTAAACAGGTAACCGGAAAGTATCATAAAAAAGGCAATCGCACCAAAGTAAATAGCGATCAACGTCCAGGTCATCACTTTCTTGAGTAACATGGCTTCCGGTAAAGAGAGACCGATCACCCCCATCATAAAAGCGATGGCAGTACCCAGCGGCACT
>CAUJFR010000210.1 GCA_963169885.1 Bacteroidota bacterium | reverse complement strand
AGCCGCAAAGGAGAAATGCAGATGGGCGGTGTGATCTATAATGATTCAGCCGATAAAGCCGCACGGTTTATCCTCAATTGTAACCAGAAAAAAATCCCCCTGGTCTTCCTGCAGGATGTCACCGGCTTCATGGTCGGCAGCCGCAGTGAACATTCCGGCATCATTAAAGACGGCGCTAAAATGGTAAATGCGGTAGCCAACTCGGTTGTCCCCAAATTCACGATCGTAATGGGCAACAGTTATGGCGCTGGTAACTATGCTATGTGTGGCAAGGCCTATGACCCACGCTTTATCTACGCATGGCCTACGGCTAAAATTGCGGTGATGAGTGGCGACTCGGCCGCTAAGACTTTATTACAAATACAGGTAGCCTCTGAAAAAGCCAAAGGCAAAGTAGTAAGTGCTGAGGATGAAAATAAACTGCTTTCCGAAATCAAAGGCCGTTACGAGAAACAAACATCCCCTTACTATGCGGCCGCACGTTTATGGGTGGATGCAATCATAGACCCGGCAGAAACAAGAAAAGTAATTGCAGAAGGGATTAAAGCTGCGGATCATAATCCGGAAATGGGGGAATTAAGGACGGGGGTGTTTCAGGTATAGTCGTTAGTAATAGCCCCCTGCTTAGAACTACCCTGTCAACTTATCAACCTGTCAACCTATCAACCTGCCAACTTATCAACCTATCAACCTCTCCCCATGCAACGTAGAAACTTTCTTCAGCTCTCTTCTCTCCTTGGTTTGGCCGGCCTCCTTCGCACAGAAAAAACAAAGGCGTCGGAAGGCGGAATCGCCGATAAGTTTCCATCCGACCGTGCTTATTGGGTGAGTCTCCTGCAGAAGATCTCCGCGCCGGTGCTGGATAATATGAGCAAAGGCGAACTGCGGAAAAACATGAAAATAGAAGTGAGTCCGACCTGGGATGGAAGACCCAACGACGTGGCCTATATGGAAGCTTTTGGACGATTAATCGCGGGCATCGCTCCCTTTGTAGCACTACCGGAAGATGAAAGCACAGAAGGACTGATCCGAAAAAAATTAAAAAAACAGATTCAGCAAAGCCTGGCGCATGCGGTAAATCCCGCCAGTCCTGATTATCTCTACTGGGGTACCCCGAAATCCAGGCAACCTTTGGTGGATGCCGCCTTTATCGCTCAGGCTCTGCTGGCAGCACCGGAAGCCCTGTGGACTCCATTGGATAATACGACCAAACAACGGGTCATCTATGAATTCAAAACAATCCGGCAGATCAAACCGGCAAATAACAACTGGGTACTCTTTGCCGCAATGATTGAAAGTTTCCTGCTCTTCATTGGAGAACCCATTGATGTACCAAGAATGGACACCGCGGTGGAAACCATTGAGAAATGGTATATCGGGGATGGCTGGTATAAGGACGGTGAGAAATTTCATTTCGATCATTACAATGGTTTTGTGATACATCCCATGCTCGTTGAAGTACTGCGGGTGAATGTAGCCAACGGCCGGATGGAGAAAGCCCGCTACGATATAGCTTATAAACGCATGCAACGATACGCATCCTTCCAGGAACGGTTTATCTCTCCTGAAGGCACTTTCCCGGTATTCGGTCGTTCTTCTACTTATCGGGCCGGTCTCTTTCAGCCTTTGACAAAACTGGCCCTGGAACATGCTTTACCCAAAGAAATAACCCCGGCCCAGGTCCGCTGCGGACTCACTGCGGTATTGAAAAAAATATTCATTCCGTCGACGTTCACTAAAGAAGGTTGTCTTACACTCGGTTTTGTAGGCGAAAAACAAGCTGCTATTGCCGATTCTTATTCCAATACCGGAAGCCTTTACCTCACCGCATATGTTTTTCTGCCGCTCGGACTGCCGGCCTCCGATCCTTTCTGGTCCGATCCCTATACGGACTGGACACAACGAAAGGCCTGGGGTGGAAAGGAATTTGTGAAGGATTATGCAGTAGAATATTAGTTAGTAGTTCGTAGTCGGTAGTACGTAGTCAACAGCCCCTTCTAAGGAAAGCTGGTTTGGTTCAGAAAATCTGATGATCAATTCTTATCTTTCACTTATGAAATCATTCCTTTTTGCAACGTTTTTTATATCAATAAACCTCTGTGCCCAGGACAGGTTATCAATGAACAAACTCATTGAGAAAAATTTTGTACTGGCCGCTTCGCAATATAAGCTCCTTGAAAAAAACACCCCCGATAGCCTGATGCCACGGTTCTTTGATCCGGCGGGGAATAAATCAGGGACCAGTAATACCAAATGGTGGTGCAGCGGATTCTTCCCGGGCAGCCTGCTCTATATTTATGAACAGACAAAAGATGAAGAGATCAGACGCATCGCGGAAAAAAGACTGGCCATCCTTGAAAAAGAAAAATACTATACGGGCAATCATGATCTTGGCTTTATGATCTATTGCAGTTTTGGAAATGCGTACCGGCTTTTTGGTAAACCTGAATACAAAGAGGCCGTAATGACGGCCGCGGGTTCACTGGCCAGCCGCTATCGTCCTGCCATCAACTCCATTCAATCCTGGAACAGCAGCGAAAGGCTGAACTGCCCGGTAATCATCGACAATATGATGAACCTGGAATTACTCTATTGGGTGAGCGATAACGGAGGTGATGCGAAATACCGTGATATAGCCGTAACCCATGCAAACACCACGCTGCAACATCATTTCCGGGCGGACAACAGCAGTTACCATGTACTGGATTGGGACCTGGAAAAGAAAGAAATTATTAAAAAAGTCACCTGGCAGGGAGCGGCGGATTCCTCGGCATGGGCCCGTGGACAATCCTGGGGTCTCTATGGTTACACGATGATGTATCGCTTTTCCAAAAACAAAGCTTACCTGGAACAAGCCAGGAAAATTGGAAACTTTTTACTGAATCATCCTAACCTGCCTGCCGATAAAATCCCCTATTGGGATTTTAATGCGCCGGGAATCCCTGATACCTACCGTGATGCATCAGCGGGAGCAGTCATGGCTTCGGCTCTGCTCGAATTAGGACAATATGTTTCAAAAAAAGAGAAGAAGAAATATGTGAGGGCTGCTAAGCAAATGCTGCTCTCTCTTTCCTCTGATGTTTACCTGACCCAACCGGGCGAAAACGGAGGATTCCTGCTCAAACAGAATGTGGGATCTTTGCCGCACAATAGTGAAGTGAAGGTATCACTGACATATGCTGATTATTATTTCCTGGAAGCATTGCTCCGTTACAAAAACTGGTACCTGAAAAAATAAGATGAGTACAACGATCACGATGTATACAGACGGATCCTCGAGGGGTAATCCCGGTCCGGGTGGCTATGGCACCATTCTTATGAGCGGCACGCACCGCAAGGAACTTTCACAGGGTTACAAACGCACGACCAATAACCGGATGGAGTTGATGGCCGTGATTGCGGGATTAAAGGCATTGAAAAAAGAAGGAATGCATGTCACTGTTTACTCCGATAGTCAGTATGTGGTAAGGGCCTGGGAAGAAGGCTGGCTGAAAAACTGGATCAAAACCAATTTCAAAGGCGGCAAAAAAAATCCTGATCTCTGGCGCGAATTCTATGAACTCTCCCACAAACACCATATTAAATTCAAATGGGTAAAAGGGCATGCCGACAACCCTTTCAATAACCGTTGCGATGAATTAGCCACTTCGGCGGCTGATGCAGCGCATAATACCCTGCTCACGGATACGGGCTTCGAAGAAAAATAGACCTGCCTGCGGCAGGATAGTTTGCCACTAAAACACACAAAAAATCACGAAAGGATATTGCTGCGCAACATTTGGGCCACGGATCAAACAGATCACACAGATCAGCACGGATTGATGCCCTTTGTATTTTTCGTGCCCTTTCCCCGCATTTGGCAGGGCAGGCGTGTCAATTCGTGGCTACCACATTTGCCGCAGGCAAATTAATCCGTGCGCATCCGTGTGATCCGTGGCTTGTATTTCTGTATTCTTTCGTGCCTTTTTGTGGCCTTTCGTGGCCACCCTTTTTTGCCGCAGTCAAAAAAAATCCCGCGCCTGCGGGATTTAAATAAGTTTATTTGGCTATGCTTAAGCCAGTCTGATCTCGGCTTTCTTCTGCGTCATCAGGTTATATGCCATTGCAACCACCGGCACAAACACCAACGTGGCCATTACCGAGTTTTTGAAGAAGGGCAGACCTGCTTCATAGCAAAGCATCAGCCCGCTGAAAGTTTTGGGATACATAGCTTCCGCACCGGCACCGCTCCATACCATCAGGTTAGAAACGAGGAAAAATACCGTCGGGGCCAGTAAACCACCGGCCAGCAAAGAACCATAGTTCCGGCCTTTCAGTCCCCAGCCGATCAATGTGGAAATCAGCAATACCGCATAGTTCTTCCATTGACCACCATAGAAACCTGGATATTTAAATTCTCCCACTTCGTATAAAACCTGGATTGCCAAATCGCTGAAGAATAAAGCCAGCAAGGGCAGCAGGAAAGAATTATCTTTTTGCTTAATGATAAACCCGGAAAACAAGGCAATGGCAATTACCGGGGAAAAACCAGACCATTCAAAATTGGGTCCGAAATAAAATTTACAGGCTGTGGCAATCGCTACCAGGGCTATCGTGAAAAGGACTAAACGACCGTTGATCTTCATACTGAATGATTATAATGTGAGGCAAAATTAACTGAATTGGCCCAAATAGACCACCTAGTTATTCACGATTGTGGATACCCTCCCGGGCCCTGAAAACCGTACAATCCGTAGCCGCCGCCAGATAAACCATCTGCCCCGGAAAAACCACGGCTGAGGGATTCCCTAATTGCAGTTTCACCAGGTTTTCGTCATCATCCAGTTCAGCAACACCATCGGTCAAAAGGATGATTTCCACTGATTCCGGGGTAAAAGACACCGTTTCCCCTGCTTTCAGCTCAAACAGACTGAGTCTGAAATCCGGGGCTGGTGTTGCATAATTGATTTCCCCCTCCTCCCCTGCTTTTCCTTTTATAATAGCCGGAATGGTAGCTTCACATTTCACATGTTTGAGCAGCTCCGGCACATCAATATGCTTGGGAGTCAATCCGCCCCGTAACACATTATCCGAATTAGCCATAATCTCTACATTAAACCCTTCCAGGTAAGCATGGGGCACCCCTGCATCCTGGAAAAGTCCCTCTCCGCGACTCAGGTGCACTATATTGAACAGGTAAATGGAGAAAATACCCCGGTCATAATTATTGTCATGGGTAAAGGTCTTCACTGCCCGACCAGCCCAGAAATCCGGGTTATCTTTTTGCAGTTCCCCGGCTTCATACAAAGGGAGTACCCGTTGTACAAGCGGCTCCAGTATTTTGTTGTCAGTTTCTGCCGGCATTTCCATGATATGCTTATACAAAGCGTTATATCCGCCCTCTTTCCAGAGGGGTAGCAATTCCTGTAGTTCAGGTACGATATTTAATGTCGCTTCCAGCTGATCTTCCGGCTTAAACCCATGCAGCAACCAGAAATCTCCCAGTGCTACCAGCATTTCTGGCTTATGATTATCGTCTTTATAATTACGGTATGCAGCATCCAGCGGAATTCCTTCTGTATTCTCGCGGGCAAATTCTATTTCCGCCGCTCTTTTCGAAGGATGTGCCTGGATAGACAACATTTCCTTCACTTCCTGAGCCTTGAATAAATAAGGCAGATTACCGGCCAGAATGTCAAGGCCACCGGTAGCTCCTTTTTCAAACTCCACCGTGGAAATGCCTAGCGGATGTGTCCCCATCCAATACTCAGCAAATGGTTTTTTTTCCCAATTTTGCTGTTTTAAAAGCCCGGGAATAAAGGAAAATCCTCCCCAATCATAGTGTTTAACAACGCCTTTCAAGGTGTAAACTCCCTTCATAGAAAATTTGTGTTGGTTTAACTTACTGTAAAGATAAGTTATGGCAGCGCACAACGAACTCGGAAAAGAAGGCGAAGACCTGGCCGCCGCCTGGCTGGCTGGGAAAGGCTATAAAATCCTGCACCGCAACTGGGTACAGCACCCGCATGAAATCGACATTATTGCCTGCAAAGGGAAATTCCTGCACTTCATCGAAGTAAAAACCCGTAAAGGAAACGAATCCACCCGACCTGAAAGCAGTGTAAATAAACAGAAATTCAGAAGTATCAAATGGGCGGCCAATGCCTACCTGCGACAAAACCCCGGGAATCCGTGGATCCAGTATGATATATTGGCGATTACCATAAAGCAGTGGGGGGAGACGGAGTATTTTTTGTTGGAAGATGTGTATTTATGAGAAGCGAGAAGCTAGAAGCTAGAGGCTAGAAGGGAACAGCCCCTCCTAAGAATAATTAGTTAAAAAAAGCAGAACTATGCTGAATTTAAGTCATAAAAAATTAATGGTGTATACAACCGCAATAGAAATTACTAAAGAAATTTATGATTTGACCAGAAATCTACCCGAAGGTGAACGATACGGGCTTTCTTCTCAATTAAGGCGAGCGGCTGTATCTGTTTGCAGCAATTTAGCAGAAGGAGCTGGCAGAATTTCCAAAACTGAGAAGAAACGTTTCTTTGAAATTTCCCGCAGCTCCCTTGTTGAAATTGATACTCAAATTGAAATATGCCGGATAACCGGATATTTCGAATCAAGTCAATTATTGAAATTAGAAAAACTAATGAACGCCACCTTTGCTATGCTAAGCAAATTAATCAGCAATCTATCTTAGCAGGCCCTTCTCGCCTCTAGCTTCTCGCATCTAGCTTTTCTTGCAGTTTCTCTACCAACCTGTACGTCGCCGGACAATACTCCACATTCTGCTTGTGTATATGCACATAATCCTTGAACTTCTTGCTCAGGTGCGGAAAACCAGCACAGTCATCTGGGCGGATCTCATAAATGGAACATTTGTTATCCTCCAGGTTGAGGAACTGGCAGGGTGTCCACTTATTCATCCAGTCGCGCTCGCCGCCCCGCTCCTGCTTGAGGTACTTTTTCTTGAACTCAGGGATAGTCATGTTGAAATGGGCCGATATACGTTTAAGGTCCCGGGGATTGTAGGTTGGCGTCATGGTCTTACAGCAATTCGCACAGGACAAACAATCTGTTTCTGCCCAAACTTCTTTTTCCAATACGGCGATCTGTTTGTCCAGGCCTCGGGGGGCCAGCTTCTCCAGTTTGGAAAGAAAGCGGCGCATGACTGTTTTCCGGTGACGGGCCTTGGCTTTGAATGACCGGAGATTTACAGGGGGTATCTTACTCATGGGCCCGAAGATAATGATTGAGCCTGTTCATCGTGCAGGCATAAAAGAATTTTCATTCACAGCAGGTCATTAACTATTTTTGCAGGAATTAAATCAACTGACATGAAAACCCTTTTTGCAATGCTGGCGGTCATGGTTATGGCGGCTACTGTTTCCTGTAATAACACATCAACCCCCGCCCCCAAACTCTTTTGCGATACGGTCTGCCTCAAAGACACTATCAAATTCACGGGCACACACGAAAAACAACCCACGGTGTTTATAACAGCAAAAGACTGTCGTGCTGACAGTATTATCTGGAGCTATAAAGGCATGGGTGCTGACCGTAAGACAGGGATTACCTATCTCCTGAATGCCACCGTCAATATTAATAAGGATTTTATCCGTTGCTATTTTAAAAACAGCGAAGTGGCTTATGTACTGTTTAATGACTGCCAGACCGGCCGTGGATTCCAGATCAAACTCCCCTACGACAAAAGCCAGAATTTCAGCCTGAAAAGCAGCGGTATCAACAGCATAGATCCAAAATTTGTTATCGCGGAGAACCTGATGGTCAATACTGACCGTGGCAACGTATATGTAGAAGATATGAGCACCGGCAAAACCGCTATGATGACTTTTGGGGAAAAACTGGATATTGACTACGACGCAATCCATGACCATATCGACTCAGTAAATGTTACCACTGACCGGATATGGGCGAAGATCCTCACCGGCAAAGAATGGATTACCAAAGAAAAAAAGTTAACACCTGCTGACTGGAAAGATGGAAAATAAAATATAACTCCTTAAATAAGAGGCGACAACTTTCAGTAATATGCTGCAGGATGTCGCCTTTTATTTTTGAAACAACTATTGGCCCGGCGGACGCAGCCAGGAGGGTTAAGAGATCTAAAAGAGGAAAAAGAATGCGTGACAATGGTAATGCGCTCACTAACCTATTAAACCTTTTAAACCTCTTAAACCTCATAAACCTCTTAAACCTCTTAAACCTTTTACCTCTCTCATGTGGCTCCCCTACAAAAAAGGCTTCAAAGCATATCTCCAGCTCGAAAAATCCCTTTCGGATCATTCGGTGGAAGCCTATTTGCGGGACCTGGAACATTTCACCAGCTACCTGCTGGAAAAAAATCAGGCGATCAATCCGGAGGCGGTGACCCTGAAAGAACTGCAGGGATTTCTCAAATGGATCAGCGAGTTGGGGATGACGGGCAGCTCCCAGGCACGGATGATTTCCGGGATCAAGGCCTTCTATAAATACTGCCTGCTGGAAGCTGTCTGCAAAAATGACCCCACCGTATTACTGGAAGCGCCAAAATTGAAACGAACCCTGCCGGATGTACTGAGCTTTCAGGAGATTGAAAGTATGATCAACCAGATCGATCTGAGCCGTCCGGAAGGCCCCCGAAATAAAGCCATATTGGAAACTATGTACAGTTGCGGGCTCCGGGTGAGTGAAGTGGTAGGCCTTAAAATTTCGCATCTTTACCTTGACCTTGGTTTTATCCGTGTTACGGGTAAGGGTGATAAAGAAAGACTGATTCCCATCGGAACAAATGCCATTAAATATATCACGATTTATAAAAACCAGGTCCGGGTGCATACGACACCGGTAAAAGGTCAGGAAGATTTTTTATTCCTGAATAAAAAAGGAAGTAAACTTTCCCGGATCATGATTTTTTACATCATTAAAGACCTGGCGCTGAAAGCCGGCATTAAAAAAACTGTCTCACCCCACACTTTCCGCCATTCTTTTGCCACCCACCTCGTGGAAGGCGGTGCCGATCTCCGGGCGGTACAGGAAATGCTGGGACATGCCAGTATCACCACTACGGAGATCTATACTCACCTGGACCGGGAATTCCTGCGGAAGACGCTGGAGCAGTTTCATCCGGGATACAGGTAAGTGAAAGTATGAGGTACGAAGTACGAATGGCATAACGTAAAACGAGAAACTGCCGGTTAATTAGATTTAACCACTTAATGTGGCAGTAACCTAACAACTAACAGCTAACAGCGAACACCTACAGAACAACCACTTTCTCACTCACCTTCTTTCCCGTTCGTTTATTCACCAGCGTGAGTAGATAGGTTCCCGCCTGCACATGGGGCGGTTCAATAGTTAAAACCCGGGCTTCTGCATCGATCCAGATATCCTTCAGACTAAGGGTTTGTCCGTTGATGGCGGTGAAACTGACCGTATAATAACCTTCCTCCGGCTTATCAAAACTAATCGTTAATGATTGTCCCTGGCTGACTGGGTTAGGATAAACCTGTAAACCGGATTTTTTTTCCGGTGTCTGAATAATATCCAACTTTTCCGTGGCACTTCGTATGGTACTAACCGATCCCATGGTTACATCACAACGCTTTACATGATAATATGTAACTAGAATCGCTTCGGGTAACACCGCTCTGGCTTCCAGCTGAACTTGTAACCCGTCCCGGAGACATTTTTCTTTATCAATGAAAATGGTCTTGGCTTCAAAATTGACGGAACTGATCCGGACTGATTGCCCGTGTTTGAGAAAAGTGGCATCCAGCAGAAAATTCCCGTTTTCATCCGCGGACCTTGCCTTTCCGTTTCCCGGATCAATACTTGCATAGGGAACAGGCTGCCCTTTTAGGTCAGTCACTTTTCCGCTTATCAATCCTTCCTGGATCATAAAAATATTTTTGATCACTGAATCAATTTTTGGATTTTTATCCGGCACCCTTACCACCATGCCCATCATCACCGGCACCGGTTCTGCCGGGATCCGGATCGTGTCAGGCACCGGGCGCGCTGCCGGTTTACCCATCGTACGTTGTGCCGATACCTTAGTTACGAATAAAGCAGGCAACAGGATTTGTAACGCATAGCTGAACCAGGGAAATTTTTTCCTGGGCACGTCCAGTTTACGATCCAACTGATCATTCATAAACCGTCCGCACACGGATCCTGTAGAGGGCTTTTGAAAAAACTGCAGCAACTCCCCGTCACTCATCACCGAAAAATCCACTACCTGCTTCTGACAGGAACCACAGAAACGTCCCTGGTTCACCGGGCTCATCTTGTCCCAGTTTTCGTGACAGGGTTCTGATATTGACAACTGTATTGCTTTTGACATATAGAGTGTTTTACTGAAGAATTACTTTTTCAGATGCACCCACCCGTTCATTTGCATAAACCAGTTGAAAAATATACAACCCCGAAGCCCAGCCCTGTTGTGTCGGCAACCGGATCAGGCCTTGTTGCTGATTCCCGTTGACCGCCATAGAAAACAATTGTTTGCCATCCAGGGTCAATACCCGTATCGTACCGGCCGGGAAATATCCCTGCAGCAGTTTCAAAGAGACCAGTTGCCCCCGTTGCACCGGGTTTGGATAAACGGAAAGCTCCCTTTTCGTCAAAAGTTTGCTTGTTTTCTCCGTTGTCTGTTCAATGATCAGTTTTACCTGCATTCCACATTCCTGCGAAACCTGTTGCTGCTGACATACATAGAGACGCCGGCAAATGCAGACATGGCCGGACGAAACGATCACATCAGGACCCAAAATAAAATCACGTTCCAGACTGACCTCTCCATTCTTTAAGTCCGATACTGATCCGGTAAATGCCTTGTATCCTGTGGCCGTTACATTGATGGTATAAGACACATCCTTTTTCAGATCTTTCCGATTTACCTGTCCGGCCGAATCTGCCACATACATCAGTGTATCCCTCCAATCGGAGGAAATAAAGGTTACGGTTGCCCCGGGTAAAACTGAGGCATCCTGTCTATCACGAATACGGAGAAGTGCTGGACTTAAAATATATGGAAGGCAGATTGATCTAAGAACAGGAACAGTTTTCCTTTTTTTAAGGTCCGGCAAAGGAAAATTATGCGCCTCCCGGTTTATCAGGTCAAGGGCTGTAAAATTTCGTTTCCCCAAAAAACATGATTGCGTAACAGACGGAATCAATGAATCCTTTAAGTATTGCGCATTCAGCCCATTCACTATCAAAAGCAATACGATAAGTGTAATTATTTTTCGCATAAGCAATTTTTTAAAAATGGGGGCTATCTCAGACAGCCCCCGTAAACAGAAAACTACGGACTATCTTTTTCCAACTGGAAGTATTTCCTCCTCCTCATCATCTGCCGGCTCTGGCTTTTTCCCCTTACTCAGCAAACGGGCACTTTCCACCAGGCGGACAAACTCCGCACGGTAGCCTTCCTC
>CAUJFR010000209.1 GCA_963169885.1 Bacteroidota bacterium | reverse complement strand
TTTTAACACATAGATTCTGTGTTATTACGCAAATCTTTTTTTAGTAACTTTAATAAACTTTAAGGCGGCCTTGTGCCAGCCTGCTTAGGGAGCGGCTATGCTGCTCTCTAATTTTTTTAAGTACTCTTTGTCGTAGGGCTTACCAGATTTAAAAATCACATATATCATTTCCAGCAACTTCCTTTGTACGGCTACAGCCCCCTTCATTTTTATTCCGGTTCTGGCTACCAACCTGGCAAAAATTGCTTTATAGCGTTCATCATGTCGGATTGCAGCCAATGCCGGGAAGTGCATTGCTTTTCGCAGGTAACGGTTGCCTTTCTTCGATATTCTGGGTTTTCCTTTCACGGAGGTACCGGATATTTTTTCCCTTACATCAAGTCCGGCATAGCTGACCAGTTGGCGCTTATTCCGGATCAGATCAAAACCATTGGTTTCTGCCAGTACTGTTGATGCAGTCAGCAACCCGATACCAGGTATTGTACAAAGGACCTTCAGTGTTTTTTTTATCTCAGGATCGTTTTGGACTAATTCCTTAATTTCCTGATTGATCTCCTGCTCCTGTTTGTCCAAAAAAGCTATCAGTTTCTGAGTTCGCTTCACGCTTGATTTATGCGGGTAGGCTCCTGCATTTTCGGCATGTAACTGATTCTTAGCCGCCGTTCTGGACTGCAAAATCTGGTCTCTTTCACGGATAATCTGGCGTAGCATCCGGTAGCTCTCTTTGGGAGGAGTCCAGGTATCCAGGTGGCGGCTCAATCCAAAAAGGGTTATTGCTTCAGCTGCCGTTTCATCGGTGATGGTCTTAATGTCCAGTGTCCGGAAGTAGTTACTGATTTTATTAGGCAATACAATACTTACCTCATACCCATTACCTGTCAGATAATAGGCCAGATCCTCGTGATAAACTCCGGTGGCTTCCATAACAAAACGACCAACACTGCCTTTTTTCTTAACCCAGCTTACCAACTCCGAAAAACCTTTAGCCGTGTTGCTAAACGCTTTATTTCCATAGATAGCGGGAACTAAATCCTCACCCAGCTGACCAAGACATACAACGAGTTCATCCTGGGCGACATCGATACCAATGACATGTTTTAGAAACTTTTTCATACCAAGAAGATTTTAAAGGTTAAAAGTGAAAATCTCCCTTCGTTTTTTCTCCTGGCTGGATATTCTGGCTGGCGGATACTCCGGCGCCTTACATTCTGTTCAAACTCAAAGAGATCAAAAAGAGTGGGCCATTTCTATGTGAGAACATACCTTTTGGTTGTTTAGGCACATATGGCTCTCACTCTTTTTCACTTCTATTACAAAGCTATTCTGGTTTGGGAATATCTTCAAAGAACTCTATTTACAAACATAGGAGGCACATAGAGACATAGGAGAGACATAGCGATAAATTGTATTACTATGTGTTTCCTATGTTATTCTTATAGAGTCGCCCTGCTTTAGGTCAGTTGTGTTTGTATAGATTATTGACCTTTAGTAAAGAAATTAAACCTATGTGTTAAAAAATTCCGCGAAGCGGATGGCGGCTTCGCCGCTTTTTCAACACATAGAATCATAGGGACATAGGAGAGACATAGAGAAATTGTATTACTATGTGTCTCCTATGTTATACTTATAGAGTTGCCCTGCTTTAGGTCAGTTGTGTTTGTATAGATTATTGACCTTTAGTAAAGAAATTAAACCTATGTGTTAAAAAATTCCGCGAAGCGGATGGCGGCAGCCACAAAAAAGAGGCTGCCTCTTTTGAGACAGCCTCTGAAGTATAATTAGAAATCCTGTATTAACTGAATTCACGGATATCCCGCATCAGCTGACCGGCAATATTATTGGCCTTGGTTTCGAAATCGCTTTCTGCATAAATGCGGATAATGGGTTCGGTGTTGGACGTACGCAGGTGCACCCAGTCGTTTTCAAATTCGATCTTTAATCCGTCTTCGGTATTAATGGGCTGGTTCTTATATTTCACTTTAATTTTCTCAAATATTCCTGGCACATCCACACCGTTCTGCAATTCAATCTTATTCTTGGAGATAAAATAATCCGGATAAGTCCCTCTCAATGATTTAATCCCTTTTTTCTGATCAGCCAGGTGACTCAGGAATAAAGCGATACCAATCAGGGCATCACGGCCATAATGAAAATCCGGAACAATGATGCCCCCGTTCCCCTCCCCGCCGATCACTGCATTTGTTTCCTTCATCTTCTTCACCACATTCACTTCCCCAACAGCCGAGGGCGAGTAAGAACCACCATGTTTAAGGGTTACTTCTTTCAGTGCCTTGGTGCTGCTCATATTACTGACCGTATTCCCTTTACGCTTACTTAGCACATAGTCTGCCACCGCCACCAATGTATACTCTTCTCCAAAAAGGGTTCCGTCCTCATTCACAAAACAAAGCCGGTCCACATCCGGATCCACGGCAATCCCGAGGTTGGCCTGCAGTTTCACCACTTCATTACACAATTGGGAAAGGTGCTCAGGTAGGGGCTCGGGGTTATGGGCAAATTTTCCATTGACTTCCCCGTTTAATACAATCACCTCATTTACCCCCAATGCCTTCAACAAAGCAGGAACATAGATGGCGCCCGTTGAATTAATGGCATCTACCACCACTTTGAAGTTTTGATTCGCTATAGCCGCCTTATTAACAAGCGGGTATTGCAAAATGGCATCAATATGGAGCTGACCATAACTGTCATCGGCTATGACCGTTCCAAGTTTATCAACTGAGGCAAACACAAATTCCTCCTTTGCAGCCAGTTCCAGTACACGGGCACCGGTTTCGGCAGATATAAATTCACCGTCCTCATTCAGCAGTTTGAGTGCATTCCATTCTTTTGGATTATGACTGGCTGTAAGGATGATACCGCCATCAGCATTGGCCATCTTCACCGCTACTTCGACTGTAGGGGTTGTGGAAAGACCCAGGTCCACCACATCAATACCCAGGCCGGTCAATGTATTGACAACCAGTTCCTGTACCATCGCCCCACTGATACGGCCATCACGGCCAATTACAATTTTTGTACGCTCCTTCCCTTCCGCCATGATCGTACCATAGGCTGCTGCAAACTTCACAATATCCACCGGGGTCAGGTTGTCTCCCGGTTTCCCGCCGATCGTTCCCCGGATTCCTGAAATACTCTTGATTAGTGCCACTTTATTTTTTTAAGGCAGCAAAAATACGCATTTCAGATTCAATCGTTTTTTTTAACTGACCTGCTTACATTTGCCATATGACGGAGCAGGCATGGTACAAAAACTGGTTTAATTCTACCTTCTACCATAAACTATATTTTAAACGGGACGAAAAAGAGGCGGAAGCCTTTATCAACCAACTGCTACAGCGGCTGCAACCACCCCCAACAGCTAAAATGCTGGACGTGGCCTGTGGCAAGGGACGTCATAGCAAAATTCTCGCAGCAAAAGGATACCAGGTGACAGGTATTGATATTTCACCCGACAGTATACGGCACGCTAAAAAAGCTGAAAAGGAAAATCTGGAATTTTTTGTACACGATATGCGGCTGCTTTTCCGCAGTAATTATTTCAATTATGTATTTAACTTCTTCACCAGTTTTGGTTATTTCCGTACGCGACGTGAACACGATGCGGCTTTCCGGACTATTGCAAGTTCCCTGTTAAGTGGTGGACTATTCGTGATTGACTATCTGAATGTACATTATGCAGAAGCCCGCCTGGTAGCCTCGGAAGTTCGTCAGATCGGTGACACGCAATATGATATTCAACGGTGGGATGACGAGACCCATTTTTACAAGAAAATTACTGTTACAGATCCATCTTTAAAACAGCCGATGGCTTACACAGAACGGGTAGCTAAATTTTCCCTTGGCGACTTTACTGACATGCTGAGCTACCAGGGACTACAGGTACAGGAGGTATTCGGCGATTATTCCTTTAATCATTATGATGTAAAGCAATCACAGCGACTGATTATTCTTGCCAGTAAATAATTGAAACCTTCTTGAAAAAGCCGAAACGGATCATGCTTACACATCACAGATCAGTCCCTGTCATTATTCATCAACAAATACTTTGATGTTTCATAAAATGCAGTGGTAAATAGTGAAAGCCGTTTATGCAACGAATCCAGTTGCCTTGCCGTATATGTTGTGCCACCTGTTTGCAATGGCGATAACAACTCCTCCCCCGAATTTATATTACGCGTCAGGTAGAAGTCATCGGTTACTATCCCGATACGGTCAGCAGTATTAGTAATAAAAGCGAAATTGTTTTTCTTGGACGGATCCAGCAGATCACGCCCCAGGGAGGTATTCACATAAGACTGATGCAGGAGGCCCGCAATTGTCGGAAGGATATCAATCTGCGACACGACTTCGTGCCGTACCTGGGGAGCCAGCAGGCCCGGGGCATAAAACAACAAGGGTACATGCTCGTCTGTCAACCGCATTTCCGTCCAGACAGGCGGATACATGGGACTGGCATTCCCGGCAAGGCCATGATCCCCTACAAATACAAAAATGGTATTGTGGTAATACTCCTCCTGCCTGGCGGCTTCGATAAACTTGCGGAAGCAATAATCTGAATACCGGAAACAATTATACTCATCCAGGGATTCAAAACCATATTTGAGCAGTTCATCATCCGGAATGCTGAGCCTGATAAAATCAGTATCTGTATCCGGAATACTCTTATTGTAAGGCCGGTGATTACCGGATGTTTGTATATAGGCAAAAAAGGGCTTATCCTTTTTCCGGAACAGGTCATTGGCTGCGAGAAAAAGTTCTTTATCGCTTACGCCCCACACATTTACTTTTGGCGCTTTAAAATAATCGCCGGTGTGCATCTGCAGCCCCTTAATATTCTTAAGAATCCCTTCAAAATTGTTGAACTCGGGGTCTCCTCCCAGAAAATAATGCTTATCATATCCTTCAAACCCATTTATAATCGTATGCTGCTTCAGGGCTTCCGGATTCCGGGTTGAAAACTTGAATAACTGTGCATCCGGATTACCCGAAAGAATCGCAAATAAAGCACGGGCTGTTGAAAAATGTGGTGAAAAACACCGGTCGAAAAAAACACCCTGGCGGCAGAGGGAATCAAAATAGGGGGAGGCATTCAGTGGATTACCACTCATTGTGCTTTTGTACATGCTGAAGGATTCGCATTGTACCAGTACAATATTTGGACGGCTCTCGAAGGAAGTACTCCGCGGTCCGGTTTCCCGGCGAAAACTAAAATCCGTCGGATCAGGCAACTGCATCCATTCCGCCATTACAGGGAAAAACGTTCTTGCTTTCTTTTCATTGTAATCCGGCTTACGTAACCGAAGCGTTGCAATAAAATTCTGCAGGGGATTAATTGCCAGGTAAGACTTAAAACTATGGTTGAACCGGAAACTATCGGCCCGGTTCAGGGGTGGCCAGCTGAGCGAGCCATAAATCAGGAATACGAGAATAAAGCTGCACAAAACAAAAACCTTACGCCGGTGCGGTATCCCCTTCCCGTCCGTACGGTTGATGACCTGCCAATGACTGCGGTGATACATCCACCGGAAAAAAAGGACCGCCACTATCAGTCCCAGCAGCATCCAGATCAACGGATAGGTTTGCCAGATCATTTTGATGGAAATACTGAAATCCTCCGCAAAATTCATGGCCCCGGCATCTAAAGGTGTCTGGTTGTACGAAAAACTGCCAAAGCCGGCCGCAAAAAAGAAGAAGACAATAAAAGTGATGATTGCCAGGTACCAGGTCCACCATTTTTTATTCCTGGATGAAAAGAAAGGCGATAATCGTGGCCAGCTGCTGAGCAATACCACCGGTAAAAGAATTACAGCGATCCAGCGGAGATCATAGCGTAATCCCATTAAAAAAGAAGGGATAGCATCTCCAAAACCAAAATCATCCGGTCTGAAAGCCAGGAAAGTGGCCAATCGGAATCCGGTAAAGATCAGCAGGAAGATACCAAACAGGTTGGCCGCCCATAAAATCGTTTTTGGTATCCGGAATCTGGACAGCATGCTGTAAGGTTAAAAGTATTAGTGACCTGCAAAGAAAATACTTAATCGGCTTATCTCCATACCCATTATCACTTATTTAAGCGGTAAATCAGCGGTTATGCCCGCATATCCTACATTTGCAGGGATGATACTGCCTGCAATCAATCTGCTGGATAAACTGGTACAATGGGACAAATGGCTCTTTGTTAAATTGAACAGCCAATGGACGAATCCGTTATTCGACAGTTTGCTGCCTTACTGGAGAACGGCTGAATTCTGGGCCCCGCTTTACCTGTTCCTGTTGATATTTACCGTGGTGAATTATAAATCCAAAGGCGCCTGGTGGGCCCTCCTCTTTCTTTGCACGTTTGTGGCTTGCGACCTCACGGGTACCCATGCCTTTAAAAAAGTATTTGAACGGGTGCGCCCCTGTAATGACCCTGATTTTTATACACAAGTACGGCTATTACTGGATCACTGTGGGTCCGGTTTCAGTTTTGTGTCCAATCATGCAGCCAATCACTTCGGTATGGGGGTTTTCAGTTTTATTACCCTGCGTCATGTTATCGGGAAATGGGCCTGGCTGGGACCAGCCTGGGCGTTTTCGGTAGCCTATGCACAGGTGTATGTTGGTGTGCATTATCCATTGGATGTTATGGCCGGAGCTTCCCTGGGAACTGTGTTTGGAATCAGCATCGGCACGCTCTTCAATAAGCGCTATGGATTCGCTATCTTTGCCCATTAATCAACGGTTTCCATTTAATGGATATATTCATACTCAGCCTCCTGATCCTCCTCAATGGTCTTTTTTCGATGTCGGAAATTTCCCTGGTTTCGGCCCGGAAAGCCAGACTGGAACACCTCGCTGAAAAAGGAGATAAAAAGGCCATACTGGCTCTTGCCCTTTCCAATCATCCCGAACTCTTTTTGTCCGCAGTACAGATCGGAATCACCCTGATCTCGATTATTACGGGTGTGTACTCCGGCGAGCGATTTGGTAAGGACCTGCAGCCCTATGTGGAACAGATTACTTTATTCAAACCCTATGCAGAAACCATTTCCACCACTTTTATAGTTATCCTGGTCACCTATCTTTCAATCGTATTTGGCGAACTGATCCCTAAACGGATCGGACTGCTCCGGTCGGAAAAGATTGCCATGATGGTTGCCGGACCAATGAAGACTTTCTCACGGATCACACATCCATTTGTCTGGCTGCTCAATAAAACCAGCAATATCTTTTTCAGCATTTTCAATATCAAACGATCCAAAGATGATGCGGTAACCGAGGAGGAGATCAAAACCCTGATTACTGAAGGCACCGAAGCAGGTACCATTGATGAAGCAGAACAGGAGATCATTGAACGAGTCTTTCACCTGGGCGACCGGAATATCACTTCTTTAATGACGCACCGGAGTGATATCGTCTGGTTTAACCTGGATGACAACGAAGATAAAATCAAAGAAAAAATACACCAGGAGCCTCACTCCGCTTACCCGATCTGTGACGGGGAGATTGATAATATCAAAGGAGTGGTTTCAATCAAGGACCTGTATATCAGTCCGGACAATACACTCTTTAAGGAAATCATGCAACCGGCCCTTTTTATTCCGGAAAACAATTCGCCTTACCAGGTGCTGGAAAAATTCAAGGAATCAAAGATCCATTCTGCTTTTATTGTGGATGAATACGGAAGTATCCTGGGACTACTCACCCTGAATGATATCCTCGAAGCGATTGTAGGGGATATACCGCAACAGGATGTCCCTGACTACGAAATTGTGGAAAGAGAAGACGGCAGTTTTATAGTAGACGGTCAGATCCCCTTCTATGATTTCCTGACCCGTTTTGAAAAAACAGAATGGATGAATGAAGGTGAGCATGACTTCGATACCCTTGCCGGATTTGTACTACATGAGCTGGAACGCATTCCTAAAACAGGCGATAAACTCAGCTGGAAAGGATTTACGCTCGAAATCATAGATATGGACGGTCACCGGATTGACAAAGTGCTGGTGACACTGAGTAAGGAGTTGCTGGAAGATATGGAGTAACATAACAGTCGATACGACCTGCTTACGACCTGCCGTAGCCGGCAGGCAGGCTATCAACTAATGACTAAAGACAATCTCCGCTTCTGTTTCCGGAAAATTCAGCTTGGTACTCTTCCGGTTCCCGTTCACGATCACATGCATGATATTGACCTGGTCTTCAAA
>CAUJFR010000208.1 GCA_963169885.1 Bacteroidota bacterium | reverse complement strand
ACTATGCATGAAGTGAAGCTTAGAACCATAATAGGCATGCTCCCTTGCTTTCGACCATTGCTGCTTCAGGCTGTCTCTGCCTTCCATTTCCATAAACAGGCAATAACCCCGGTAAGAATTTATATTGTTATTGTAGTAATACACAAAAGAATCCAGCTGGTAACGCAGTTCATACCCCAAGGCCGGGTTACTGATCTGCAGGGCATCGGTGGACATCACTTTCAGCCGGTTGGTTTTTTTATAAAAGAAAAATTTCAGTACCTCCGGGTTGTTCAACACTGCTTTTTCCGCATTGGGGGTGCTTCCGATAAAGTTCTTCAAAAAAAAATCGCCGTATTTCTCCCAGCCATCGGCCACTTCAAAACTGCTCTTCAGTACCACTTCTTCCATACTGTTATCTTTCTTTACCAGCAATACTTCCAGTTTTTGTTGCTCACTCACCCGGATCGTTTGTGTGTGATAGCCGGTATAACTGAAGACCAGGTCGTACCCGCCTGATTTGAGACTCAGATTGAACGCCCCTTCTTTATTGGTTAATGTGCCGAGTGTCGTATTCTGGCAAAATACGGACGCCTTCGATAGCGGTTCCCTGGAAGCAGAATCCAGGATTACGCCACTAATATCAAACTGGGCCTGCAGGAATAGTGTATAAAGAGAGAAAAAGAGTACCAGAACGGTCCGTCGTTTTTGCATGGGAAGAAGATTAGGGACTAAAGATAGTTTTCCATTTACTGTGGTTGCAAGGCAGGAATAGTGCCAAGGTAGTTTTCACAGGCCTTTTTTATGGTTTCTTCCAGGGGGGTAAAGGAAAAACCCGGAAGGGCCCTGAGGAGTTTATCGTTTTCAAACAGCGTCTGGCTGATGGCCACCCGGGCACTCTCTTTGGTAAGCAGGGGCCGTTTGCCGGTGAAAAGGGATTTCAGTTTCTCCAGGCGCCAGGCAATACCCAGCAATCCGGGAGTGGCTTCTTTGTAGGGAGGCTTCTTTCCAAATCCGGCCGCAATGGTTTCCTGCAAACGCCGGAAAGGCCAGTTGTCACCCGTGACCACATACCGTTGTTCGCTGATACCGCTTTCCATCAACAGCACCGTAGCCCTCGCCACATCCTGTACATCCACAAACCCGTTGATGCCTCCGGTATACCATTTAAACCCCTCGTATACCTGTTTGAAAATAGCACAACTGCTCTGGTGCCAGTCTCCATATCCCAGTATTGTGCCGGGATTGAGGATCACCGCATCCAGTCCCTCACTAATCCCTCTCCAGACATGCAGTTCGGACTTGAACTTGCTTTTAGCATAATGGGTATTGATCTTATTGTCTTCCCATTTCTTTTCTTCATTCACGTGCCCGCCCGTGGCATTTCGTCCCAGGGCTGCCACCGAACTGATATGAACGAGTTGCTGAATATTTTTTTCCAGGGCAATATTCACCACATTCGCCGTGCCCTCCACATTCACCTGGTACATCAGGTTCCTTTCTTTTTTTACAAAGGAAACCACCGCTGCGGAATGAATCACGGTATCGATCCCGTCCATCGCATCCTCCAGCGAAACCACATCCAGGATATCGCCTTCCACCCATTCCACCTGTTGCAGCACGGATGCAGGGATCCAGCCGGGTATTTTATTGCCCCGCCGGATTGCCCGAACCGTATAGTTCTTTTCCACCAGTTCTTTAATGATATAAGAACCTAGAAATCCAGTGCCGCCGGTTACTAAAACTTTTTTAGACAAATGAGTTATTTATCAGGTGAATGAAGGAGCGAAGATAATCCTTGCCCGGTTTCAGTTTATTCGTATTTATAAAAGCCTTCCCCGGTTTTCTTGCCCAGTTTCCCCTGCTTTACTTTTTCTTCCTGCAGCGGGGAGGGTTTCAGCCGTTCCGGTTTGCCCAATTGTTCCCAAACCGAACAACTCACGGCATAATTGATATCATGTCCAATCAGATCCATCAGCTTAAACGGACCCATTTTAAATCCGGTGGCTTCGAGTAAACGGTCCAGCTGTTCTTTTTCTGCATGACCCTCTTCCAGCAACCGCAGTGATTCGATATAATAAGGGCGCGCCACCCGGTTCACAATAAAGCCGGGGGAATCGGTACAGACCACGGCTGTTTTTTTCAGTTGTTTCGCCAGTGAAATAATGGCTTCGGTAGTCGCTGTGTTTGTAAACGGGGTATTCACCACTTCCACCAGTTTCATGATCGTAGCCGGGTTGAAAAAATGCATACCGATCACCCGCTCCGGATGCAGGACCCCTTTGGCAATTTCAGTAATGGAAAGGGAAGAGGTATTGCTGGCAAAGATCACATCCCCGTGGTTGAGTTCGGCCAACTGGTTAAAGAGGGCAATCTTCAGTTCCGGTTTTTCGACAATGGCTTCAATAAAAACATCGGCCAGGCAGGTTTGCAGGTCATCCGTAAACCGGATCAGTCCATAGGTCTGCAATTTCTGATCCGCCGTTATTTTTCCTTTCTCCACCAGGGACTGCAGGTTTCGGTCAATCCCCGATTGTGCTTTTTGCAATACAGCCGGATTGACTTCATACAGGATCGTGGCCAACCCTGCCTGCGCTGCGGCCTGTGCAATGCCACTGCCCATGGTTCCCGCCCCGCAAATGCAAATGCTGTTGATCTCCATAAACCCGATTATGCCGTAAAGATAAGCCGGCTGGTGAACTATGCCTGCTTTAGCTTAACTTGAAAAAAATTATTGTATGGACAACAGTCAGACAGAAACCTCAACAATGCCAGTGCCCCCAAGGCCTGAAACCCCCAGTGTACTGGCTACAAAAATACCGGCTACAACAAGTTTTGTAATTGCCCTGGTCGTTTTCCTGATGCCTTTCCTGGATATCCGCTGTAATGAAATGTCATTGAAGAAAATCAATGGTGTTGAACTGGCTACGGGTTACCAGATAGATAGTCCCGGAAAGAGTAATTCATTGTTTGGGGGGCTTGAAAACAAAGAGACCAGCAGTTTTTCCAAAAAAGAAAAAAAGGAGTCAAATATATATGCATTGGCAGCTTTGCTGATCGGTGTAGCGGGTCTTGCACTTTCTTTATTGAATGTAAAAACGGCTATGGCCGCTGCTTCGGCCACAGGAGCACTGGCAGCGGTAGCACTGATCGGGCTCATGGTTGATATAAACAGGCAGGTCAGCAGCCAGCAGGCGGAACAAAGTAAGGACGTTGTAATTTCTGTGAATTTTACCGTCTGGTTTTATCTTTCCGTGCTGGCATTCCTGGCCGCTGCTTATTTTTCGTTTCAACGGATGAGGCAAAGTAAATAAGTACGAACTACGAAGTACGAAGGAAATGCCGTAAAACAAGTATCATACGTTATTTTAGTAAAGACTTTATAAGGAGGTCCTAACAGCTAACACCTAACAGCTAACAACTTTCCCTTAGGAGGGGCTGTTTCCTGACATCTGACAACTGACATCCGACAACTGAAACATAACTTTCTTAAAGCAATATGAAGTCCATACCATTCCTGATAGTCTTCTTCATTCAACTTTCCCTGCATTCCCAGACCCGCGAGCGCTGGGAACAGGTAGTGAACTGGGATGGCGTGAGTCACTGGTCACGGTATATGATTACCCTGCCGGCTTTCCAGGGTCCGAACTCGTTGCCGGTGCCGCAACTGGGCAATGGACGGATTGATAGTAATTCTTATATCGGGGTATCCGGGGCTTTTCATTTTTCAAAAGGCGATAACACGCAGAATGTAGTGATCAATGGACATCTCGCCGTGGTGAAAGACGTGGTGGGGGTGGAGCTGACCTGGATTCCCTGGGAGCATTATACCATGAGCACGGCCATCAAGGAAAAGCGGCATGTGTATTATGAAAAGTTCAATGATAACAAGGCAGCCGGGGACCTGATGCTTAATACCAATTTCAGGTTGCTGAAAAAATGGGCGCCCGTGATGGACCTGATTTTCCAGATCGGCTACCGCATGCCCTCAGGCACCGATTATGGTTCGGCCCGCTACAGTGATGGTCCCGGTTATCATTTTGCCATCAATATGGGAAAGCCCCTGAACAAGGCAAAAACAATAAAGCTCACCGCCATGGCCGGCTTCTATGTCTGGCAGATCGAGTCCGATATCTTCAAACAGGATGATGCATTCTTATTCGGAACCGGACTGGAATACCGGAAAAAGAACTTCAGTCTGCACACCAATATTGCCGGCTACCTGGGCTATCTTGAAAACCAGGGCGATAAACCCGTCGTCTTCCGCACCCGGGCCGAACAACAATTTAAAAAGATGAAACTGGTACTGGGCATCCAGCAGGGACTCAATGATTTTGACTACAGCAGTTTCGATGCCGGCCTGCGGTTCTTTTTCAAATAGAAGTGAATACATTTTCCCGCAGATGACGCAGATGACCACGCAGATTTGCGCAGATTTAATTCTAAAGTATTTACCCCTTGAGAGAAATTAATATGCAGTAATGAGATTAGAATTTTTGGATTTTAATCTGCGAAAATCTGCGCTTAAAATCAGCGTAATCTGCGGGGAAATGTATTTGTATTTAAATCGCCGAAGTAAACTGCTTCAGAAACCGTACGTCATTCTCCGAGAACAACCGCAGGTCATTCACCCCGTATTTCAGCATGGCCGGTCTTTCGATCCCCATACCAAAGGCGAAGCCCGTGTATTTATTCGGATCAATGCCGCAGTTGCTCAATACATTGGGATGCACCATGCCACAGCCGAGGATCTCCACCCAACCGGTTTTCTTACAGATATTACAGCCGCTGCCGCCGCAGATAAAACAGGTCACATCCATTTCGGCGCTGGGCTCGGTGAAGGGGAAATAAGAGGGACGGAAACGGACTTTCACATCCTTGCCGTACATCTCTTTTACGAAGAAGTATAAAGTTTGTTTGAGGTCAGCAAAAGATACATTTTCATCAATGTACAGCCCTTCCACCTGGTGAAAGAAGCAATGGCTCCGGGCACTCACCGTCTCATTGCGGTAAACACGTCCGGGCATCAGCATCCGGATCGGCAGTTTGCCTTTTTCCATTTCCCGGATCTGTACACTGGATGTATGCGTACGCAGCACCCAGTCGGGGTTCTGCTGAATGTAAAAGGTATCCTGCATATCGCGGGCCGGGTGATGGGCCGGCAGGTTCAGGGCACCGAAATTATGCCAGTCGTCCTCGATCTCCGGACCCTCGGCCACGGCAAATCCAAGTCGCTGAAAAATAGACACGATCCGGTTACGCATCAGGGTCACCGGATGACGGGAGCCCAGTGGCATAGTATCCCCGGGCAGACTTATATCAATCGAAAACCCGGTCTGCACGGCTCCGGTTGCAGATGCTTTCAATTCTTCATACCGGGCTTCGGCAAATTGCTTGAATTCATTCAGGATCTGTCCGGCCTCTTTCTTTTGTTCCGGCGCCACATTCTTCATTTCACCCATCGTGGCTTTAACAATACCCTTGGTACCCAGCCATTTGATGCGAAACTCCTCTACCTGCTTCTCATCGGCAGCGGTAAAGGCACTTATTTCATTCTTGTATCCGGCGATCTGGTTCAGCAAATTGTCCATAGGGGCAAAGATACGGAGAGGGAGAGAATAGAGAGTAGTAAATAGAGAATAGAAAATAGAGAATAGGAGGCGACGGGCTAACAGTTATTAGCCGTAAATCCTTATGTTGCGGCAAACCTTATTTTATGTTAGTATTGGCACATAAGCAATTGGAAGTATATAAGCAAGCAAAGGAGTTGCTTATGTTGGTCTACTTAAAAACTTCAAAGTTTCCAATGGAGGAGAAATATCTGCTGGTGAATCAATTAAGACGGGCAGCTGTTTCTGTTTGCAGCAATATCGCCGAAGGATCCTCCCGGTTCTCAGGCCCTGAAAAAAAACGGTTTTATGAGATTTCAAGAAGTTCGTTGGTTGAAATCGATACCCAAACGGATATATCGATTAGTCTTGGGTATATGAACCAGGAGGATCTGCAGCAAATAGAAGGATTGATGGAAGCCGTATTTAAGATGCTATCCAAAATGATCAACAATCTCTCTTAGGAGGACCCCTATTCTCTATTTTCTATTTACTATTTTCTGCTATCTTGCACCTATGTCAGACCACCTCAACATATCCGACTTCTTATCCCCCATCAACCTCCACGAACTATCCAATGACGAAGGTTATAAAGACGGACAAATGGGAAAAATCATTGCTGTTTATGATGAAGAGTTTCCGGACCTCGATGAAGTCCAGCTCGTGATTGTGGGTTGTGGCGAGCAGCGGGGAAGCGGACTGATTCATGGACAAAGTGAGGCCCCGGATCTGATTCGCCGGCATTTTTACAATTTATATTACTGGCACCAGGATATTAAGATCGCCGATGTGGGCAATATAAAGGCTGGTTCCTTGTTTACGGATTCCTATGCGGCCCTGAAAACCGTGGTACAGGAACTGATCACGGATGGCAAGACGGTTATTATTCTCGGTGGCTCCCATGACCTGACCCTGCCCCAGTACTATGCCTATTCCGAATTCCGCCGTACGATTGAAGCCAGTTCGGTGGATGCGAAAATTGACCTGAACCTCGATTCGCCGTTCAAGCACGAGAACTTCCTGATGGAAATGCTGACGGGGGAGCCGAATTTTCTCCGCCACTATAATCATATTGCCTTCCAGAGTTATTTCGTGCATCCCAAAATGCTGGAGACCCTTGATAAGCTGCGCTTCGATTGTTACCGTGTGGGTAGCGTAAAGGAAAGTATTGATGAAATGGAACCGGTGATCCGTAACAGCAACCTCTTCAGTTTTGATATATCGGCCATTGCCAATGCCTTCGCACCTGCCAGTAAGACGTCCCCCAATGGATTGAACGGGGAAGAAGCCTGTGTACTGCTCCGTTATGCAGGTATGAGTCCGAATGTAAATACGGTGGGCATCTATGGATACGATCCAAAGCAGGATAAAGAAGAAATGACCGCCAAACAGATCAGTCATATGCTCTGGTACCTGCTCGATGGCCGCAGCCGTGGCCGCCGCGAAGCCACCCTCGACGAACGGGATTCCTTCAACGAATACCATATGGCTTTTGCCGAAGTGGATACCGTTTTTCTGCAAAGCAAAAAGACCGGCAGATGGTGGATGCAGCTGCCCGATAAGAAATATATCGCCTGCAGTTATAAGGATTATTTGCTGGCGAGCAGCAATGAGATACCGGAAAGATGGTTGCGGGCACAGGAGAGATCTTAGGAAGTAAAAATTAAAAAGTCAAAAGTAAAAATGGCAGTCACTATGGCTGGGCAGTTATTACTTTTTTGGTTTGCCTTTTAATATTTAGTTATAGAAAACGACTTACAATCTTTCGGAATTTTTTTACTTTTTACTTTTAATTTTTGACTTAACACGGTTCCCATGAATAAAGTAATCAAAGCCGGTATCTGTTCCTTTGGCATGTCCGGTAAACTTTTCCACGCACCCTTCCTTCACGCCCATCCCGGGTATGAATTGAAAGCGATTGTGGAACGACATAACCATGATTCTAAAGAAAGATACCCCGATGCGAAGCTGTACCGGAGTGTAGAGGAACTCTGTGCCGATCCGGAACTGGACCTGATTGTGGTGAATACACCCACGCATCTGCATTATGAACAAGCTTTGCTGGTACTGAACAGTGGGAAAAACATGGTGATCGAAAAACCATTTGCGGTGACAACCGCCCAGGCGGAAGAAATTACAAAACTGGCTGAATCAAAGCATTTATTTATCAGTGTTTATCAGAACCGCCGTTATGATGGCGACTTCCGTGCCGTGAAAGAAGTGATCGACCGGGGTTGGCTGGGGGATTTAAGAGAAGCGGAGATCCGGTATGATCGTTATCGTCCGGCCTTCAGTGGCAAAGCGCATAAAGAAGGGGATATGCCCGGGGCAGGTATTATCTATGACCTGTCGCCCCACCTGGTGGATCAGGCCATTCAGTTATTCGGTTTTCCCAAAGCACTGTTTGCCGATGTATGGCGGATGCGTCCGGATGTGGTGGCGAATGATTATTTCGAGATCCTTTTTTATTATGATTCGATGCGTGTGCGGCTCAAAGCCACCTGTATCGCCCGTGAATCTTTATTTGCGTATACTATTCATGGGATGAAAGGCAGTTTTCTGCAGCAGCGCTCCGATTTGCAGGAGATCAAATTACAGGAAGGCGTAAAACCATCGCTGGACAACTGGTGCGAAGCTCCTTCCAAACCCGATGGCCTGTTGCATACAGAGATCAACGGTGAAGTGGTAAGACAGGAAACCACTTCAGGTCCGGGTAACTACATGGGCTATTACGACGATGTATACAAAGCCCTCACCGGTGCCGGACCAAATCCCGTACCGGCAGCGGATGGGATCAGGA
>CAUJFR010000207.1 GCA_963169885.1 Bacteroidota bacterium | reverse complement strand
ATTCGCGATCCGCGAAGGTGGACGTACAGTAGGTGCAGGACAGGTTACTGAGATTATTAAATAATCTTTTATATTTGATACTTCAAAAGTCATTGGTCTGCCGGATTTTCCGAACGACCGGTGACTTTTGATTCTTACGGGCATAGTTCAATGGCAGAATAGCGGTCTCCAAAACCGTTGATGGGAGTTCGAATCTCTCTGCCCGTGCAAACCGAGTATTATGATTAAAATCACAACTTATTTCAAAGAGAGCTTTAAGGAGCTGACGGAGAAAGTATCCTGGCCTACCTGGCAGCAGCTGCAGCAATCTACTATGATTGTACTGGCTGCCACGATTGTCATTACGTTTATCGTATTGGCTATGGACTCTGCTATCGGTAACGGATTGAAGTTTATGTACAAACAACTTTTCTAATGGAAACAACTCCCAATACAGAAGCTGAAGTAAAACAACCAGAGACCAAGTGGTATGTCCTGCGTGTGGTGAGCGGCAAGGAAAAGAAGGTAAAGGAATACCTGGATAAGGAAATTTCACGCGGTGGCTGGAGTGAGATTGTAAAGCAGGTATTTCTGCCCGTGGAAAAAGTATACAAAGTGGCCAGTGGTAAAAAAGTAATGCGGGAGCGCAACTATTATCCGGGTTATGTGATGATTGAGATTGCCGATGGAAAATTAAATGACGACCTGAGAGATATTATCAAGAACACCACCAATGTGATCCATTTCCTGGGTAAGGAAGATCCCATCGCCCTCCGTAAAGCCGAAGTGAATAAGATGCTGGGTAAAATGGATGAAATGGCGGAAGTAGGCGGAATGAGCATGAGTGAGCCATTTATCGTAGGTGAAACCATTAAGATCATTGAAGGGCCGTTCAACGACTTCAACGGGGTGATTGAGGAAGTGAATGATGAGAAAAAGAAACTGAAAGTAACAGTTAAGATCTTCGGCCGTTCTACTCCTGTGGAACTCAACTACATGCAGGTAGAAAAGATCAGTTAACTGATATAGTAAAAAGCCTGAAAGCCATCCCTTTTTGCGGATGGCTTTTTTTTTGGGAGCTTTTGATCGAAAAAAGTACTGAAAACCTTTGCCAGTAAAGCATTTCGGCTTACTTTTGCAGCCCCAATTAGTTCTTTAGAGAAATCCCGTAAATGGGATAACAAGGAATTTGGGAGACCAAGTAGACAAATCGAAAGGTCGTTAGAACCAATAAATCAAAGAAAATGGCAAAAGAAATCTCCGGCTATGTAAAGCTGCAGTGTAAGGGTGGTCAGGCCAACCCTGCACCTCCGATCGGTCCTGCGCTGGGTTCCAAAGGTATCAACATCATGGAATTCTGTAAGCAGTTCAACGCAAGAACGCAGGACAAAATGGGAAAAGTTCTCCCTGTATTAATTACTGTTTACACCGACAAAAGTTTTGACTTTGTAATCAAAACACCCCCCGCAGCTATTCAGCTGATGGAAGCCGCTAAAATTCAAAAGGGTTCCAAAGAAAGCAACCGTGTTAAAGTGGGTAAAGTAGACTGGGATCAGGTAAAGGCAATTGCCGAAGACAAAATGCCCGACCTGAACTGTTTTACAATCGAAAGCGCCATGAAAATGGTAGCCGGTACTGCACGCAGCATGGGCCTCAATGTGGAAGGTAAAGCTCCCTGGGAAAATTAATCCCTTCACCCCCTTAAGGGGACTTTTTGAAATCCTTAAAAGAAATTAAAATGGCATTCATTAGTAAAAAAAGAAAAGTTGCCGATACAAAAGTTGACGCAAACAAAGCATATTCCTTAAAAGAGGCATCCACGCTGGTGAAAACAATTTCCACCTGCAAATTCGATGCGTCTGTGGACCTGCACATCCGTCTGGGTGTGGATCCTAAAAAAGCTGACCAGGCTATCCGTGGTACGGTAAGTTTACCCCATGGTACTGGTAAAACAAAGAAAGTACTGGTTCTTTGTCCTCCTGACAAAGAAGCTGAAGCAAAAGCAGCCGGTGCGGATTATGTCGGACTGGATGAGTTTGTTACCAAGATCGAAGGTGGATGGGTTGACGTGGATGTGATCATCGCTACTCCTTCTGTAATGCCTAAGATTGGTAAACTCGGTAAGGTACTGGGCCCCCGTAACCTGATGCCGAACCCCAAGACCGGTACAGTTACCAACGATGTGGCAAACGCGATCAATGATGTAAAAGGCGGTAAAATCGCTTTCAAAGTGGATAAAGTAGGTATCATACATGCTTCTATCGGACGGGTAAGTTTCTCCCCTGAGAAAATTGCTGAAAACAGCCAGGAGCTGCTGAATGCAATCATCAAGGCGAAACCCTCTTCTGCAAAAGGTACTTACCTGAGAGGTATCAGCATGGCCAGCACAATGAGTCCTGGTATTGCCATTGACACCAAAGCATTTGTTCACTAAACCGGTCTGGCCGTTTAATACTGCCAGGTAATTTTTAACGGGGCCAAACGGCCTGACCGATAAAAAACTTAAGAAAAATGACTAAAGATCAAAAAAACGAAGTGATTGAACTGCTGAAAGGTAAGTTCGCTCAATACAACAACTTCTATATCGCCGATACCGAATCACTGTCTGTTGCACAGGTTGGCAAACTCCGCCGCGCTTGTTTCAGCAAACAGGTTGAAATGAAAGTAGCTAAGAACACCTTGATTAAAAAAGCACTGGAATCACTGGATAGTGAAAAGTATGCAGGAATGTATGATTCACTGCACAAAGTGACTGCCCTGATGTTCTCTGAGAACCCCAAGGAGCCGGCCCTGATCATCAGTTCTTTCCGTAAAGAAAGCAATGGTGACAAGCCTGTGCTGAAAGCAGCATTCATCAATGGTGATGTATACATGGGTGATAACAACCTGAAAGCACTGACCCAGATCAAAACCAAGAACGAACTTATTGGTGAAGTTATCGGGTTGCTGCAATCCCCTGCAAAACGTGTACTGGCTGCTTTATTGCACCACCACGAGCAGAAAGCCGGCGGCGCGGAAGCAGCTGCGGCAGAGTAAGGAGTATACAGTTACGAGCAACGAGTTGCGAGGGCCTGAAGCCCGGACAGTTCTTCTCAGGCCGGAACTTTACTATAAACAATTTTTTTAAAAACCGCCGTCGGATCCCATCATGGAAATGAAGACGGTAAAAATTCAAACAAAATGGCAGACGTAAAAGCATTAGCAGAAAGCCTGGTAGGCTTAACAGTAAAAGAAGTACAGGAATTAGCTGATTTCCTGAAAGCTGAGTACGGTATCGAACCCGCAGCTGCAGCTGTAGTAGTTGCAAGCGGTGATGGTGGTGGTGCTGCAGCAGCAGAAGAGAAAACGGCATTCAACGTTGTATTGAAAAACGGTGGTGCTTCCAAACTGAACGTGGTTAAGATCGTTAAAGATCTGACTGGCCTCGGTCTGAAAGAAGCAAAAGACCTGGTTGACGGTGCGCCGAAGAATGTAAAAGAAGGTGTTTCTAAAGCAGAAGCTGAAGAAATCGCCGCTAAACTGAAAGAAGCAGGTGCTGATGTTGAGATTGCTTAATTTCAACTGACTGATAAAAAAAGGGGTGCCGGTCGGCACCCTTTTTTATTTTGAACATTACCGGTTTTGTTATTCCGTAATGAGGTAAGGCGCTATCCGCCCGTATAGTTCATCCGTAACCGCCATGACCTGTTTCAAATCATCTGTTTTCCGGAATAAGCCATGCTCTTTCCGGTACGCCAGTAAGGCATTGATCACATTCCATTTCAGGTAAGGATGAACTTTCAACTCTTCGGCTGTAGCAGTATTGATATTGATCTTTCGCAACGTTTTCACTTCGAGTCGCAGTAAAGGTTCGATCTTGCGGAATACCGAATCAGCCAGACCAAAGGTCTCGGATACCTGGCTCACAGCATAAAACCCACCCAGCTTTTCCCTGAAGTTGATAATCCTTTGTGCCAGCTTTGTTCCTATGCCGGGCAGGGCGATTAACGCACTGGTATCGGCCGTATTGATTTCGACCGGCATCCGTTTTTTGGGCTCCGGATTCCAGGCCGGTTTTTCTTCGGTCCGTTTTTCATACCCCCAAACTGGTGTTGCCTCCGGATTGGCTTCTCCGATCCGGATATAGGGCTTCAAACGCTCGTATTCGTCCGGAAACAGGCCATAAACCCGTTGCAGGTCCTCCGGCTTACGGAATTTTCCTCCCTTGGACAGGTAGTTTAAAATCGTCTTAATCGTCTTCACCCGCAATCCCAGCTGCTGCCACCCCGCTTCATTCAACGTATTGGGGTCGAAGGCGAAAAGGGAGGAGGTTCCGGTGCTTGCCGGAGATCCATACCCGGATCGGGCAGGAGGGCGAGGGTGCCCCGGGTCATCAAAAGACGAAACGGCTCCCTGTGGATAAGATGCTCCTTTTTGTTCCAGTTTTTTCATCGCCACGATCCAGGCCGTATCGGCCGGTTTTGGGGGTGGAGAGGCTGGAACAGGGAGCATGGGGGGGAGTATAAAAAGGAAAATAATGAGTATTCCAAGGAGCAGGACCCCGTTTCGTTCCTTCCGGCTAAGGGTCAGGTAGGCGGTTAGTTTTTCTTTCATTTTCATACCCCAATTTTATCCAGAAACGGGGTTCCGGGGAGGGGTAAAACCCCGTGATTTTCCGCTTTTTTGGCCGGGTTATTGTGAGCAAACTTTTCTTGGTTGAGAACATATAATCCCTACCTTTGCAATCCTTTATTTTGGCCAAATATATTTTGACATCCCAATCCATGTGTAAGTAGCTGAATTTCATGCACTTTCATTTTTTCTAAAGTGAGAGCATGAACATGATTGGTGTGTCCTCAACGTTGTAAAAACCGGTTTTACGCATATGTCTTCAACAAAAGTGAACTCAAGAGTGGATTTCGGTAAAATCAAGCACCTGGCTGAAACACCCGATCTGCTTGAAGTACAGATTCAATCGTTTAAAGAATTTTTCCAGTTAGAAACAACCCCGGATAAGCGAAATATCGAAGGTTTGTTCCGTGTATTCAAGGATAACTTCCCGATCACGGACACCCGGAATATATTCGTCCTGGAATTCCTGGATTATTTTATCGATCCGCCCCGGTACACGATCGAAGAGTGTATGGAAAGGGGACTGACTTATGCAGTACCCCTGAAAGCAAAACTGCGTCTTAGTTGTAACGATGAAGAGCACGTGGACTTCCAGACCATCGTGCAGGACGTATTCCTGGGTAACATTCCCTACATGACCCCCCGAGGTACCTTCGTGATCAACGGGGCTGAGCGTGTGGTGGTGTCCCAGCTTCACCGTTCACCCGGTGTATTCTTTGGTCAGTCTGTTCACCCGAACGGCACCAAGATCTACTCCGCGCGTGTGATTCCTTTCAAAGGGGCCTGGATGGAGTTTGCCACCGATATCAACAACGTGATGTACGCTTACATCGACCGTAAGAAGAAATTCCCGGTAACTACCCTGTTGCGTTCCATTGGTTTTGAAACCGATAAAGATATTCTGACGCTTTTCGGAATGGCTGATGAAGTAAAAGCAGAAAAGAAGACCCTGAGCAAATATGAAGGCAAACGCCTTGCTGCCCGTGTACTGCGTACCTGGGTGGAAGATTTTGTGGACGAAGATACCGGTGAAGTAGTATCCATTGAGCGGAATGAGATTGTAATGGAGCGGGATACCGTATTGGATGAAGAGGCGATTGAGACCATCTCTGAAATGGAAGTGGCCAGTGTGTTTATCCAGCGGGAAGATGTGGGTGGTGATTATGCAATCATCTACAATACCCTGAACAAGGATACCTCTAACAGTGAACTGGAAGCGGTTCAGTTCATCTATCGTCAGCTCCGTGGTGCGGATGCCCCCGATAATGAAACGGCCCGTGGTATCATCGACAAATTATTCTTCAGCGACAAACGTTACGATCTCGGCGAAGTAGGCCGTTACAAGATCAACCGCAAACTGAATGTGGACCTGCCGCTGGAAAAGAAAACACTGACCAAAGAGGATATCATCCTCATCATTAAATACCTCGTACGCCTGACCAACGGTAAAGCGGAGATCGATGATATCGATCACCTGAGTAACCGTCGTGTAAGGACCGTAGGCGAACAGTTATACGCGCAGTTCGGCGTAGGACTGGCCCGTATGGCCCGTACCATCCGTGAGCGGATGAACGTACGTGACAATGAGGTCTTCACCCCGGTTGACCTGATCAATGCAAGGACCTTGTCTTCTGTGATCAACTCCTTCTTCGGAACCTCACAGCTGTCCCAGTTCCTCGATCAGACCAACCCGCTATCTGAGATCACCCACAAACGGCGTATCTCCGCACTCGGGCCCGGTGGTCTGAGCCGGGAGCGTGCCGGTTTCGAGGTGCGTGACGTACACTACTCACACTATGGACGTCTTTGTACCATTGAGACCCCGGAAGGGCCAAACATCGGTCTGATCTCGACACTTTGCGTACACGCCAAGATCAATGATATGGGCTTTATCGAAACACCTTACCGTAAGGTGAATGAAGGTAAAGTGAATATGAAAGAACTGAATTTCCTGAGTGCTGAGGAAGAAGACCTGGCGAAAATTGCCCAGGCGAATACCCAATTGGACGAGAAAGGAAACTTCAAGGATGAACGAATTCAGAGCCGGGAGACCGGTGATTTTCCGATCCTTGATAAAAACGAAGTGGAGTATATGGACGTAGCCCCCAACCAGATTGTGGGGCTGAGTGCATCACTGATTCCGTTCCTTGAACATGATGATGCCAACCGTGCACTGATGGGATCAAACATGCAACGTCAGGCAGTACCCCTGCTTCGTCCGGATGTACCGATTGTTGGTACAGGACTGGAAGGTAAAGCGGCCCGTGATGCAAGGATCCAGATCCACTCTGACGGAGAGGGAGTGGTTGAGTTTGTAGATGCTAACGAAATTCATGTTCGTTATGACAGGGATGCAGCCGAGAAACTGGTGAGCTTTGAAGATGACCTGCGCATCTACCGGCTGACCAAATTTATCAAAACCAACCAGGAAACCTGTATCAATCTTTGTCCTGCCGTGAAGAAAGGACAGAAGGTTAAGAAAGGCGACTTCCTGACTGAAGGATATGCCACTCAGAATGGAGAACTGGCACTTGGTAAAAACCTGAAAGTGGCCTTCATGCCCTGGAAAGGTTACAACTTCGAGGATGCGATTGTGATCAGCGAAAGAGTGGTGAAAGAAGATATGTTTACGTCCGTTCACATTTCCGAATATGAACTGGAAGTACGTGATACCAAACTCGGCGAAGAAGAACTGACGCCGGATATTCCCAATGTTTCAGAAGAAGCCACCAAGGATCTTGATGAAAATGGTATTATCCGTATTGGTGCCCAGGTAAAAGAAGGAGATATCCTGATCGGTAAAATCACTCCGAAAGGTGAAAGTGATCCGACTCCGGAAGAGAAGTTGCTTCGTGCCATCTTCGGTGATAAAGCCGGTGATGCGAAGGATGCTTCCCTGAAAGCACCGAATGGTGTGGAAGGGGTGGTGATCGGTAAGAAATTATTCCAGCGCGCCAAGAAAGATAAGAATGCCAAAGTACGTGAGAAAGCGGCTATTGAGAAGCTCGAAAAGATCCACGAGAAGAATGAAACAGACCTGATGGAGGTCCTGCTGGAAAAACTGTCCACTCTGCTGAAAGATCATGTATCGGCCAGTGTGAGCAATAATTTCGGCGAAGTACAGATCGGTAAAGGCGCCAAGTTCACGGAGAAAAACCTGCGCGGACTGGATTATGCAAATATCAATCCGCTGGGCTGGACCGGTGATAAGAAAGTGGATGATCAGATCAATATTCTGCTTCACAACTACAATATCAAGTTTAACGAAGAACTGGGACGTTACAAGCGTGAGAAGTTCAACATCAGCATCGGTGACGAATTACCTGCCGGTGTACTGAAACTCGCGAAAGTATACCTCGCGGTGAAACGTAAACTGAAAGTGGGTGATAAGATGGCGGGACGTCACGGTAACAAAGGGATCGTGGCCAAGATTGTTCGTCACGAAGACATGCCGTTCCTGGAAGATGGAACACCGGTGGATGTGGTACTGAACCCGCTGGGGGTACCAAGCCGTATGAACCTCGGACAGATCTATGAAACGATCCTTGGCTGGACCGGTGAGAAACTGGGACTGAAATTTGCCACGCCGATCTTTGATGGTGCTTCCGTGGATGAGATCGCTTCATACTGTAAGGATGCCAATATCCCTATGTATGGTCACACCTATCTGTATGATGGAGAGACCGGAGAGCGTTTCCACCAGAAAGCAACCGTGGGTATCATCTATGTGATCAAACTTCACCACATGGTGGATGATAAGATGCACGCCCGTTCAATCGGACCATACAGTCTTATTACCCAGCAGCCGCTCGGTGGTAAAGCCCAGTTTGGTGGTCAGCGTTTCGGGGAAATGGAGGTGTGGGCCCTCGAAGCCTACGGTGCGTCCAACATCCTGCAGGAACTGCTTACGATCAAATCGGATGATATCATCGGACGTGCGAAGACCTATGAGTCGATCGTAAAAGGAGAGAACGTACCGAGAGCCGGTGTGCCTGAGTCCTTCAATGTACTCGTGCATGAATTGAGAGGTCTGGGTCTGGATCTCAAATTTGAATAAGTAAAAAATCAAAAGTAAAAATTAAAAATCCTGCTGTACGATTCAATCCTTTTTATCAGGCAGGTTCGGATAAAGGATTTTTACTTTTGACTTTTTCATTTTGAATTAACTAATAAGGGTCTAACAACTATAAAGTAAATTATGGCTATCAGAAAAGAAAATCGTCCCAAAGCGGCTTTTTCAAAAATCACCATCGGTCTGGCATCTCCGGATACCATTCTCGAAAGAAGCTATGGTGAAATCTTAAAGCCCGAAACGATCAACTACCGTACTTACAAACCGGAAAGAGATGGTTTGTTCTGCGAAAGAATCTTCGGTCCCGTAAAGGATTATGAATGTGCCTGCGGTAAGTACAAGCGTATCCGTTATAAAGGCATTGTCTGCGACCGTTGCGGTGTGGAAGTAACCGAGAAGAAAGTACGCCGCGAAAGAATGGGACATATCAAACTGGTAGTACCTGTAGTGCATATCTGGTATTTCAAATCACTCCCGAATAAGATCGGTTACCTGCTGGGTGTAAGTTCCAAGAAACTCGAGACGATCGTTTACTACGAGCGTTTTGTGGTCATTCAGCCGGGTATCCGTACGGATAAGGGCCAGAATATGGGTGACCTGCTGACAGAAGAGGAATACCTGGATATCCTGGATACATTACCGAAGGATAACCAATACCTCCCGGATGATGATCCCAATAAGTTCATCGCCAAGATGGGTGCGGAAGCCGTGCATGATATGCTCGCCCGTATCGATCTTGATCAGTTATCATTTGACCTGCGGAATGCCGCGGCTACTGAAACTTCTCAGCAACGTAAGGCCGATGCGCTGAAACGGCTGAGTGTGGTGGAAGCCTTCCGTGATGCCAATACAAGAATTAATAACCGTCCGGAGTGGATGGTGATGCAATATATCCCGGTGATTCCTCCGGAACTGCGTCCCCTCGTTCCCCTGGATGGTGGTCGTTTTGCTTCTTCTGACCTGAATGACCTGTATCGCCGGGTAATCATCCGGAATAACCGTCTGAAAAGGTTATTGGAGATCAAAGCCCCTGAAGTGATCCTGCGTAACGAAAAACGTATGCTCCAGGAAGCGGTGGACTCACTGTTTGATAACAGCCGTAAGTCCAATGCCGTTAAAGCAGAAGGCGGACGTGCCCTGAAATCACTCAGTGACGTGCTGAAAGGTAAACAAGGACGTTTCCGTCAGAACCTGCTCGGTAAACGGGTAGACTATTCCGGTCGTTCTGTTATCGTGGTAGGTCCCGAACTGAAATTACATGAGTGCGGACTGCCAAAGGATATGGCGGCTGAATTGTTCAAACCGTTTATCATCCGTAAACTGATAGAAAGAGGTATCGTTAAAACCGTGAAGTCTGCCCGTAAACTGGTGGATAAGAAGGAAGCGGTGGTATGGGATATCCTGGAAAATATACTGAAAGGTCACCCGGTCATGCTGAACCGTGCCCCTACGCTTCACCGTTTGTCAATCCAGGCCTTCCAGCCCAAATTGATTGAAGGTAAAGCGATCCAGTTGCACCCGCTCGTAACGTCCGCGTTCAACGCCGACTTCGATGGTGACCAGATGGCGGTACACGTACCCCTGAGTCATGCCGCGATCCTGGAAGCCCAACTGCTGATGCTGGCTTCTCATAACATCCTCAACCCGCAGAATGGTACGCCGATCACCCTGCCTTCACAGGACATGGTACTCGGTCTGTATTACATCACTAAAGGAAAGAAAACCACCGATACTGAAACCGTTCGCGGTCAGGGTAAGATTTTCTACTCTGCGGAAGAAGTGATCATTGCACACAATGAAAAGGTAGTGGACCTGCATGCCTGGATCAAGGTGAAAGCCAATATCCGGAATTCAGATGGTCTGCTCGAACATAAGCTGATCGAAACAACGGTGGGTCGTGTACTGTTTAACCAGCATGTACCAGCCGAAGTTGGATTTGTAAATGCCCTGCTGACAAAGAAGAACCTGCGTGAGATCATTGGTGATATCATCAAGATCACCAACGTTCCGAAAACGGCCAAGTTCCTCGATGATATCAAGCAGCTTGGATTCCGTACTGCCTTCCAGGGTGGACTTTCCTTCAACATCAATGACCTGATCATTCCGGATGAGAAAGAGGAAATGCTCGATAACGCAAAAGGTGAAGTAGATGAAGTGTGGGACAGCTACAACATGGGTCTGATCACCAACAACGAACGATATAACCAGATCGTGGATATCTGGAGCCGTGTGGATACACGTATTACAGAAACACTGATCCGTGAACTGGCGAATGACAAACAGGGATTCAACTCTGTATACATGATGCTGGATTCCGGAGCCCGTGGTTCCAAGCAACAGATCAAACAGCTGGCTGGTATCCGGGGTCTGATGGCCAAACCAAGGAAGTCTGGTTCTACCGGTTCAGAGATCATCGAGAATCCGATCCTGTCCAACTTCAAAGGCGGTCTGAACGTATTGGATTACTTCATCTCTACCCACGGTGCCCGTAAAGGTCTGGCGGATACGGCCCTTAAAACGGCCGATGCCGGTTACCTGACCCGTCGTCTCGTGGACGTAGCCCAGGATGTGGTGATTACGGAAGAAGATTGTGGTACCCTGCGCGGTATTGCCACTTCAGCCTTAAAAGATAATGAAGATGTGATCGAGCCATTGAGCGACAGGTTAGCCGGACGTACATCATTGCATGATGTGTACGATCCTGTGAATGATAACCTGATTGTATCTGGCGGAGATGAGATCACCATTGATATTGCCCGCAAAATCGAAGATGCCGGTATTGAAACGGTTGAGATCCGTTCTGTACTGACCTGTGAGAGCAAGCGTGGCGTGTGCGTGAAATGTTATGGTAAGAACCTGGCTTCCGGAAATATTGCCCAGAAGGGTGATGCAGTCGGAATCATCGCGGCCCAGTCCATCGGTGAACCAGGTACACAGCTGACCCTGCGTACCTTCCACGTGGGTGGTGTGGCAGGATCTGCTTCAGTAGAGTCTACCTTACTCGCTAAATTCGATGGTACAATCCAGTTTGATGGTCTGCGTACTGTAATTGTGGAGAATAATGAAGGTGCCAAGAATCAGGTGGTAATCGGTCGTACCGGTGAGGTGCGTATTATTGATACGAAGAATGACCGTCTGTTGATCACCAACAATATCCCTTATGGTGCCACTCTGAATGTGAAGGATGGCCAGCATGTCAACAAAGGGGAGATTCTTTGCACATGGGATCCGTTCAACAACGTTATCATGGCCGAGATCAATGGTACGGTGAAGTTTGAAAATGTACTGGATGGTATCACTTACCGTGAAGAGTCAGACGAACAAACCGGACACCGTGAGAAAGTGGTAATTGAAACACGTGATAAAACAAAGATCCCTTCAATCGTAGTTGAAGGAAAAGATAAGAAATCGTATAACCTGCCAACCGGAAGCCATATCATCATTGATGAGGCCGAGGAGGTGAAAGCCGGACAGGTAATTGTGAAGATCCCGCGTATCCTCGGTAAGCTGAGGGATATCACCGGAGGTCTGCCCCGTGTAACTGAACTGTTTGAGGCCCGTAACCCGAGCAATCCTGCCGTGGTATCGGAGATTGACGGTGTGGTGGTTATGGGTGCGATCAAACGTGGTAACCGTGAGATCATTATTGAAGCCAAAGATGGTGTACAGAAAAAGTACCTGGTTCCGCTGACCCGCCAGATCCTGGCGCAGGACGGTGACTTTGTAAAAGCCGGTGCATCTTTGAGTGATGGCCAGACAGCGCCGTTCGATATCCTCTCTATCAAAGGGCCGTTTGCTGTACAGGAGTACGTAGTGAATGAGATCCAGGAGGTTTATCGTTTACAGGGTGTACGTATTAATGACAAACACATTGAAGTAATCGTTCGCCAGATGATGCGTAAGGTAAACATTGTGGATCCGGGAGATACCCGCTTCCTGGAAGATGACCTGACCGATAAGTTTGACTTCGTGGAAGAGAATGATTACATCTTTGATAAAAAAGTGGTTACGGAGATTGGAGACAGTGCTCACCTGCGTGCCGGACAGATTGTTAGTCTGCGTGAAGTGAGGGAAGAAAATTCCATCCTTCGCCGGAGCGATAAGAAACTGGTGGAATACCGGGATGCCAAACCAGCTACGTCTTCACCAACCTTGCTGGGTATTACCAAGGCTTCACTGGGTGTACCGAGCTGGATTTCTGCCGCCTCCTTCCAGGAAACGACCAAGGTTCTTTCTTCAGCCGCTATCAATGGTAAAACCGATTCCATGCTGGGTCTGAAAGAGAATGTCATCACGGGTCATCCGATCCCTGCCGGTACCGGACTCCGCGAGTTTGAAAGCATGATTGTGGGCAGCAAAGAGGAGTATGAACTGCTCCAGACCACCCGCGAAGCCATGTCTTTCGACGAGGAAGAGTAAGACTGATCGTATAATTGATTCATATTAAGGAGTAAGTTATCTTACTCCTTTTTTTCTAAAACCGGGTCCTGTTAAGGCTTTCATAAAGTAGCTGATTCCTTATATTTGCCCGCTTATTCGTAGTTATTTTGTAAAATGAACTGGATGAAAAATGGTTTGCTGATATGGAATCTGGCCCTGACCCTGGGTTGTGGCTATTTGTTTTTTGCACATTTCACGGGAAAAAAACCGGGTGCTTCAAGCAAAGGTGCCAGCCGTGACGGACAGTCAGGTACGGCAGAAAAAGGGGCGTTTAAAATCGCTTATTTTGAGATGGACTCACTGGCTGCCAATTTCGATATGGTGAGAGAACTGAAGTCAGAAATGCTGAAACGGGAGGAATCCATAAACGGGGAGATTGAACGGATGTCTAAAAGCCTGCAACAGAAATTCAATTATTATCAACAACAGGCTACTTCCGGTGCACTCGACCAGGCGCAATCCGAAGCTGCCAGCCAGGAAATGAAGAACCTGGACAATGAGATTAAGAACAGGAAACAGACGCTTGATTCAGAGTACAGCGATTTTGTAATGCGTCGCCAGAATGAGATCAAAACAAAAATTGAATCATTCCTGAAGGAGTACAATAAAGAAAAGGACTACTCTTATATTGTGTCTTACGAACAGGGACTCTTCTATTACCGGGATACAGCTTATAACATTACTGCTGATGTGATAAAAGGGCTGAATGCCAGTTATAAGGCCAAAAAGAATTAAAACAGGAAGCCCCGTCAGGGGCTTTTTTGTATCCTTTTTTTCAACAGAAATATTGCGTTATTTTGGGGTATGGTAGATTTCAAAAAACTCTTTACGGGCTTTTCTTCCCTGCGGGTGGGTATAATTGGCGATGTGATGCTCGATACTTATATGTGGGGTAAGGTGGACCGGATATCTCCTGAAGCACCAGTACCAGTTGTTACTTTACAAAACAAGGAATACCGGATCGGTGGCGCGGGCAATGTGGCACTGAACTGCCGTTCCCTTGATGCGCAGGCCACGTTGCTGACCGTTACCGGTGATGATACGGATGCACAGGTGCTGAGGGGCTTATTTGAGCAACAAGGAATTGATACCTCTTATATGTTGTCCAGTGCCGGGCGAATTACCACCAATAAGATGAGGATCATCAGCCGCAGTCAGCAGATGATGCGCCTTGATGCGGAAGTGACTCGTGACCTGGATGCAGCAGAGGAAGCTCAATTTCTGGAACAGGTAGCCCGGTATATCGACAAGCAGCAGCCACAGGTTATTATCCTGGAAGACTATAACAAAGGGGTGCTTACGGCCAGGGTGATCAGGCAGGTCATTGACTGGTGTAAGGAGAAAAATATCATTGTTACCGTGGATCCCAAACGCCGTAATTTTTTTGCGTATTCCGGGGTCGATATTTTTAAACCTAACCTGAAAGAGGTCAAGGAAGCCCTGAATATTACAACAGAAGGCGCTGGTGAAAAAGTGATGCAGTCCATCCACCAGGAACTCAGTCAGCAATTGAATCATGCTATTTCATTTATTACACTCTCTGAAAAAGGCGTGTTTTACCAGCAAGGAAATAACAGTTGTATCATACCCTCCCATATCCGCAACATCGCCGATGTATCCGGTGCCGGGGATACCGTCATCGCTGTGGCTTCATTGGTCTATGCGGCCACGAAAGATGTAAAACTGATGGCAGAAACCGCCAATATTGCCGGCGGTCTCGTCTGTGAAGAAGTGGGCACTGCAGCGATCAACCGGGAAAAGCTGTTACAGGAGTGTGAACTGCTGCTGAATTAGTTTTTCTGTTTATTCATTTCTTCAGTTGTCTTTTTCAGTAATGCCTCAAAGTTCATCAGCAATTCAAAGGCAAGTTTGGCAAGAACAAAAATCAGGATAAACACTTTGCCTGCCCCCAGACTGAGAAACATACTTCCGAGTATCACGGTAAACTGCTGCACGAAGATTCTTCCATAAGGCATAAACATGATCAGCATCATCGGTTGTCTCTTATAGTCCCCGTTAAGCAGGAAGGGGATGAAGCTCTTTGCTAAATAGCCGATGATAAAAGCCAGCAACATATAGCCGATCTCTGTCGTAATATATTTATACCAGTTAAAGAAGAAATGAAACATACCACTTCCGGGTGGACCTATTTTGGCGGTCTCGGCGAAAATGGAAGTCTGCACCAGGGCAAAAAGCCCAAAATGCACGATAAAGAAAAAGATAAAAAAGAAGCCACTCATTTTTGTGACGGTCCCGTTATTACTCCACTCATCTTTTCCTTTGGCGATCGTGCAAACCAGGAGTTTTAACACCGTCATGATGCCCACGATCATGGTTTCCATGGCATAAACTGTAAAGGCTTCTACCGGCGGCCAGCCCAGGAACCATACGCCATATACCGGCAGTAAATTGGCGGCAATGATAAAAATATCCGATTGAGTCAGTTTTCTCGTGAACATGTTGTCAGGTGTTTCGGATACAAAATACCTAATTTCGTCAGTAATTAAAATACCCAATACCACGTATGTCTACCTATGCCATTGTCATCCATGGAGGAGCCGGAACCATCCTTCCCGCGGCCATGACCAATGAACTGGAGCGGTCTTATAAAACAGCCCTGCAGGAAGCTATGGATGCCGGATTCAGCTGCCTGTCCGCAGGGGGAACTTCCGTTGAAGCCGTAAAAGCGGCGGTGATATCTCTGGAGGATTGTATTTTATTCAATGCAGGCCGGGGAGCGGTTTTTGCCAAAGACGGCAGCCAGGAAATGGATGCCTCCATTATGGACGGATCAAACCGGATGGCCGGGGCGATAGCGGCTGTACGGAATATCCGGAACCCGGTGGAGCTGGCTTATACGGTGATGACTCATAGTCAGCACGTGATGCTCAATGGAAAAGGAGCACAGGAGTTTGCCAAAATTCATGGGTTGAAAACCGAGCCTGATGAATATTTTTATTCAGCATTCCGCCACCAGCAATGGAAGCAAATGCAGGATACAGATGAAACGGCATTGGATCATTCAGTGACAATCCCTTCATCTACTGCAACAGAAGGTAAAAAATTTGGTACCGTTGGAGCAGTAGCGGTGGATCAGTATGGCAATATTGCCGCTGCCACCAGTACAGGCGGTATGACCAATAAACAATGGGGACGGGTAGGTGATAGTCCGATCATCGGGGCAGGTACGTATGCCAATAATAAAACCTGCGCCATTAGTTGCACCGGACACGGAGAACCGTTTATCCGTGCCGTCACCGCCTATGATGTGAGTTGCCTGATGGAATACAAAGGCCTTTCGTTACAGGAAGCCATGCATCTCGTGGTCCATGATAAATTACTGAAGATTGATGGTGAAGGCGGGATGATCGGGGTGGATGCGTCCGGTAACACGGCCATGGTATTTAACAGTGAAGGCATGTACCGTGGACGGAGAAATAGTGAGGGGTTGAATGAAACATTAATCTATAAATTATAATTCACCGGTTTCCCTACATTTGCGCCCATGAAAAAATATGCAATCATTGTTGCCGG
>CAUJFR010000206.1 GCA_963169885.1 Bacteroidota bacterium | reverse complement strand
ACCGGCGAACTGTCCCGGATGCAACGGGGTGGAGGCGGAAATATCAATATCAACCTTTCCACTTCAGACGCATCCGCCATGGGCATCAACGGAGGAAGCAATAACAGCGGTATCAATACGGCCTGGGGCGGCGGATTCAATTACAATAATATCGTCGGGAAAAAGCTTGACCTGCAAAGCAATTACTTTTACAACCGCTTTAATCCGAATACCGAAAGTCATATTCAGCGACAATATCTTTTACCAGACACTTCTTATTATAATTCCAATTCCTATGCCGATAACCTGAACAATACGCACCGGCTCAACCTGAACCTGCTCTATCAGCTCGATACATTTAATTCGATCCGGGTGATCCCTTCGTTCAGCTACCAGCAAACCCGGAACCGGTCCAATACGGATTACCAGACGAGGTCCAAGCAGCAGACCATGATCAATGACGGATACAGTAACAGTATCAGCAACAGCGAAGGATATAATTTCAGGAATGAGATAGCCTGGCGCCGCAAATTCCTGCGCAAAGGCAGAACCTTTTCTCTGACCCTTCAAACCACACTGAATGAAACAGATGGCGATGTCAGTCTTGCTTCAATTAATAGTTTTTATCAACCCAACGGCAGCCTGAGCCGAAAGGACACTCTCAATCAGCAGAGTACGACAACAGGTAGTCTGAGAGGATATACGGCCAGGGCGGTTTATACGGAACCGTTAGGCAAGCGGACATTAATGGAATTCAGTATTGGAAAAAGTGATACGCGGAATCTGTCGGAGAAACTGACCTATGATTATAATAAGAACAATGGCAAGTATGATGTACAAAATGCTTTACTGAGTAATGATTTTGAAAACAGCTATGGATTTACCAATGCCGGTTTCCGGATCCGGAATCAGCAAAAGAAATACAATTTCTCCCTGGGGATCAACTGGCAGCAATCGGACCTGGATGGAAAGATTATCAGTGGCACCAAGGATTCACTTATCAGCAAGCGGTTTCAGAATTTCTTGCCCAATGCCCGGTTCCAGTACAACTTTACCCGCTTTAAGAATCTGTCGCTGACGTATAATACCAATACCAATCAGCCATCAATGACCCAGTTGCAGCCTGTACCGGATGTTAGCAATCCGTTGAATATCCGGGACGGTAATCCGGATCTGAAGCAGGAGTATAACCATAACCTGCAAGCCAACCTGGCGCTGGTCAGTCCCTTCAGCAGCAAGAACCTGTTTTTCTTCCTGCGGGCCCAGGCAGCACAGAATAAGATCGTCAATTATGATTCACTGAACCAGTTGACCGGGGTGCGGAAAACAAAACCAGTGAATGTAAACGGGGTGTATAATCTCAGTGCCAATTTCAGTTACAGTCGTCCGGTCCGTTTCCTGAAAGGCAATATTGAACTCAGCAGCAATGTCGGGTATAACCGGGGTAAGCAGCTGATCAATACACTCAGCAGCCCGATGGAAGAGAATGCGATTGGTGTATTCAGTGTGGGCCCGGAACTGCGCCTGGATATGAGTCCAACTGAAAAATTCAACCTGGCGCTAGGAACATCCTTGAATCATAACAACACCACTTATTCGCTTCAGCCCGGACTCAGTAATAATTATCTGTCACAGGAGTTTTCTGCTTCCGTTGACTGGGAACTACCAAAAGGGTTTTTCTTCAGTACTGATTTTACGTATACAGTCAATAGCCAGCGGGCTGCGGGGTTTAACCTGAAAGTGCCTTTATGGAATGCGAGTATCAGCAAACAGATGCTGCGCTTCAATCGCGGGGAACTGAATTTAAGTGCCCGTGACCTGCTCAACCGGAATGTAGGTATCAGCCGCAATACCAGTAACAACTTTATTGAAGACTCAAGGGTGCTCACGCTGCGCCAGTTCTTTTTGTTAAGTTTTACATATAGTCTGAGTAAGACGGGGTTGAATAATGCGGGTAGTGGAGGTGGAATGCGGGTGATAGCGCGGTAAAAAAATACAAATGTGTTTTGTCTGTTATTTTTATCCCAACAGATTATATTCCATCGCAATTCTTACCAGGCCAGCGGTGTTTCGGGCACCGAGTTTTGAGAGAATATTGCGCCGGTGTGTTTCCACGGTTCCCAGACTGATAAAAAGTTTCACAGCGATTTCTGCAGCAGTCAGTTCATCCATGATCAGCTGAAGAATTTCTAATTCACGACGGGATAGTTTAGGAAAGACATCCGTATCTGTTTTTTTCTTTGGTCCCTCTGTCATATCATTCAGGATCATCTCATTAATCTTACTATCCAGGTAGCGGTTGCCGGCATGTACGGAAAGGATCGCGTGAATCACTTCTTCTTTACCTGCATTTTTGAGAATATAGCCCCGGGCTCCGTTTTTAAGCATGAGCTTAACCAGGCTGAGATCCCGGATCATGGTCAGGGCTATTACCTTAACAGCAGGGGCTTCGGCAGACAACTGTTTACAGATTTCAATGCCGTTTTTTCCCGGGAGATTAATATCCAGGAGTATAATGTCGGCCGGATTGCTTTTCATACGTACCACCGCTTCCTCACCGGTGAGTGAAAAACCTGCGATCGAAATTTCGGAGGATTCTGACAGAATCAGTTCCATTCCTTCAATCACCAGTTTGTGGTCGTCACAGATAAATACCTTAATCATGCAGTGGAATTTCCAGGTTAATGGTGGTTCCTTTACCGGGTACGGAATCATACTGAATGACTCCGTTGAGGTAACTGACCCGTGAATCAATACTCTTAAGCCCAAGCCCTTCTTTTAACCGGCTGTTATCCGGGTCAAATCCCTTTCCGTTGTCTTCGACAGTGATGCGTAGCGAGTTGTCTGCATTGTACAACTGAATGAAAATGTCAGTCGCCTGTGCATGTTTAACCACATTATGGGCCAACTCCTGGATGATCCGGTAAATCATGATCTGACGGTTTTCTGAAATGGTTTCAGGCACTTCCCGGATATCCAGGGTACAGACCAATCCTTGTGCTTTCAGGTTGGAGCCCAGGTCTTCCATGGCGCCTTTTAATCCGGTAACCGCCAATGAATGAGGCATCATGTTGTGTGCAATTCTGCGGACTTCGATACAGGCTTCGTCGATCAGGTGATTGGCTTTATGATAAATATTCAGGCCTTCAATTTTTTCTATTTCAGACTGGATTTTTGAAAAATGGGCTTTTACCGTACTCAGCAAACCACCAAGACCGTCATGCAGGTCCTTGGCAATCCGGAGCCGTTCGGCTTCCTGTCCCTCAAGCATGGAATTCATAGCTAAAAGTTTATTTTGTTGTTGCAGTTCGCTGATCTGCTGCTGATTTATTTTTTCCTTTTGCTCCGCAATGGTCCGCTGATAGTTGATCCGTTTGCGCAGGAAAAAAAATGTTACCAATGAGATCAGGACAAGCGCAATCAGGCCGGTGACGAGCAATTGTTTCTGGTTATTCTTTTTTATAATAGCGATCTGTTGTTCATCAATCAGCTTCTGTTTTTCCGCAGATTCATATTGCACATTCAGTTCGTTGAGTTGACGGGTAATTTCTTTATTCAGCAGACTGTCTGAGAGTTTTTTCCAGGTGTCAAAATACCGGTTGCTTTCGGGATAGTTTTTCTGCTGCTGATAGGCTTTGGCCAGCCCTTCCGCGGCATTTTTCATTTGTTCAAGCGCTTTCACTTCCTCCGCCAGTCTGAATGCTTTATCAAAAAACGTTGTGGCTTCTGGATAATTCTTTATGGCGAGGTAATAGTTACCCAGTCCGTCGTACGTATTGGCCAGATCCTGCTTATGCCCCAGCTTTTCGCGGATCACGCGGGCTTGTAACAGACTGGCCCCGGCTTTTTCATTTTCCTTCGTTAAAAGGTAAAGCTTGCCCTGGTTGTAATAAAGATGCCCCAATGAATATTGGTCTTTCAGTGGTGCTGCAATGGTAAAGGCTTCAAGATATTTTTTTTCAGCCGCAGCATACTCACCGGTTTCGGAATAGATGTTTGCACTGTTCGCTTTGCATTTTATGATACCCAGTGAATCATTCAGGGCCGAATAAACCTCCAAAGATTCATCGAGCAGCTGCTGGGCTTTTTTATAATCTTTCAGGTTCCGGTGTATGGTGGCTACCGCACTCAGGGTATTGGCTTCCGTTTCTTTCAGTCCCAGTTCTTTGGCCAGGTCAATATTCTTATAGAAGTCAACGAGGGCTCCCTTGAAATCTCCTTTCAGGCTTTTGATGATACCGGTCTGGTAGTAAACAAAACAGACGTTTCTTTTATTATTTACTTTCAGGAAATAAGCGGTATAGGGTTCAAGATCTTTTAAAGCCTGGTCAAAATTGCCCATGTTCTTATTGATCACTCCGAAGTAATAGTTCACGTGGGCGATCCTGAATTCATTTTTTGTTGTTTCAGCCAGTTTACGCGCCTGTTCAGCAAATACCAACGCGCGTTTTGGATCAGTCCGGGAATAACCCCAGGCCAGGTCGGTGAGCTGTTTGTATTTTACAGAGTCAATTGTTACCAGGGACAGATTTTTTTCCAGTGAATCCAGGTTTTGCTGTCCGTATGCAGGCAGCAGGGTCAGCAATACCAAAACATAGAGTACTAACCGGAGTTTGAATTTCCGGCGGACAGAGGATAAAAAATGACACATCATCGAATAAAGTGAATTTTGTTTAACCGGCCAAGGACTGTTGAATTAAATCTTCGTTCCGCCTGCAATTTTCAGATTAGTCGTCCGGACAGATTTTTTTCATGTCTGTAATGGATTGTAGATAGCGGGTGGCATCCTCGTCCTGTCTCACGGTTACGCTCAGGTTCGTAATTTTCCATTGCAGCACCGGGGCCCCGTTTTTATAGCCGGCATTAACTTGTATGCCGCTGATCATGGTGGTTACATTCGGGAGACAGCCGGTGATATAGATATGCTTCGCCGAAGTCAGGCTGCCGGTTTTGTATTTTTTGCAGTACTGATCACTGTATTTCTGCTCACCTTTATACGCAGTGGCTGCGTTTTCGTTGATCAGTTGTGCACCCCGGGCATTCAATTGAACGGAGCTGCCGGGTACAAAATACAGGGAGGGAGCCAGGGTCTGTACCAGTACCGCTTCCAGTCGTTCCGGGTTTCCGGTACGTAATACCTGGTGTACATAATCAGCCAGTTCCTTAAACTCCCGGAACTCAGGCATGCTTACGACCGGCAGTGCAGCTGCTGCGGCGGCAGCCGTTTTTTCATTGAGTGTATAGGCCAGCGTCTGCTGTTCCATTTTTTTTATCTGTTCAGTCGTATATGGTGTTTTCTCCAGAACAGTCGGGGTGACATCGGCGACTATAAAACTTTTCCATGTTCCTTTGGGATCATCCCGGTAGAGGCGCAGTTTGCAATCTATTATGGTTTGTTCCACAATACTGTTTCCGGCTATTATGGAGGCTTTATACCGGAACAGAAAGCTGACTGATTTAGGGGTATGCCATTCCCATTTCGGGTCGGCAGCCAGGGCCGGTTCTTCAATTAACCGGGTAATCTTACTGAATTTGACACCATAAAATTTTTTCCAGTCTGTGCTGATTAGTTTTTGGATTGTGGTTGCATCTGGGTTGGGAATTC
>CAUJFR010000205.1 GCA_963169885.1 Bacteroidota bacterium | reverse complement strand
TTATGCCCCGGATGAGTGGCAGGTAATGAATGAGTTTGCCGCTGCTGCCGAAAAATCAAGAGGCTGCCGGATGCTGACACTGGCTGAAACAAACAGTATGTCCGGAGCGGTGATCAATTATAAATTGCAAGGTGCACTTTATAGTCCCGATGAAGTGATCATTGATTCCCGAAAAGCCATTGCTACGATCCCCGCCTGGCTGGAAGAGAAATATGGCGTGGAATTTACCTGGGGACGAGCCGTTACGGCTGTGCGGTATCCGAAGGTGGAAATCGGTAAAGAAACAGTGGAGGCAGACCTGGTGGTGGTTTGCAGCGGACCTGATTTTGAAAGCCTATTTCCGGATGAATATGCATCCGCTCCGCTGACCAAATGTAAACTACAAATGATGCGGATGATTGCCCAGCCGGATAACTGGAGAATTGGCCCCGCGTTATGTGGCTCACTTTCCCTGGTACACTATAAAGGATTTGCCGCAACTCCCTCACTCAGGCAATTAAAACAACGCTACCAGCAGGAGTACCCGGACTATCTTAAATGGGGAATCCATGTCATGGTGTCTCAGAATGAGGCAGCTGAACTCACCATCGGCGATTCGCATGAATACGGAGATACCCATGATCCCTTTGATAAACAGTTTATCAATCAATTGATCCTGGATTACCTGAAAACCTTTGCCCGTTTCAGGGATGAACGACTCATCGAATCCTGGAATGGGGTCTATCCCAAACTCACTGATGGGTCTGAGTATTTAGCCCTGCAACCGGAAAATGGTGTATTTATTTTTAACGGGTTGGGTGGGGCAGGTATGACTTTGTCATTTGGTTTGGCCGAAAAATTAATGAACGGCTTTTAAACAAATAGCTATGGATGAATCCATACGTCATTTATATCAGGAGGGGGATGTGAATTTTTCCGAAGGCCGCGGGGAATGGTACAGCCAGCTCAACCCGCAAACACTGGAATGGCTGTCCAGGGATGCAGCGGTTTTTCTGCATCAGTCCCTGTCCACCCCTTGCCTCAATGTGATTGAATCCTGCGAAGGCATTTACCTGACCGATATCAACGGAAAGCGTTACATGGATTTTCATGGCAATAGTGTTCACCAGGTTGGATATAGAAATTCGTATGTGACTGACCGATTGAAAGCGCAGCTGGATATTCTACCCTTTTCGCCGAGGCGCTATACCAATAAAGTCGCTATAGAGCTGGCCGAAAAACTGGTCAGTTTATTGCCAGCTTCCCTCAACCGGGTATTGTTTGCCCCGGGCGGAACCAGCGCAGTAGGTATGGCCCTGAAACTTGCCCGCCGGATTACCGGAAAACAAAAAGTGGTTTCCGTGCAAGGTTCTTTCCACGGGGCTTCGCTGGATGCCATTGCGGTTGGCGGGGAAGAACAGTTCAGGAAATACATGGGACAACTTTACCCGGAGACTATATTTATTCCACAGGCCGATAGATACCGGAATGGACCGGATCAGGAACTGCAGTTTGCTGAGTTGCTGGATGAAGTGTTAACCCGTAATGAGGATGCAGGGGCTTTTATCGCAGAAACCATCCGGAATACCGATGTGCAGATTCCTTCGAAGCCGTATTGGGAAAAAATCAGGGAAGTATGCGACCGTCACCAGGTACTGCTGATACTGGATGAGATTCCCATTGCATTCGGAAGAATGGGAACCCTGTTCGCCTTTGAACAATATGGCATTGTACCGGATATACTTTGCCTGGGAAAAGGATTGGGTGCCGGCGCATTTCCGATTGCAGCGATCATTACCAAAGAAGAATACAATATAGCGGGGGATATTTCACTGGGACATTATACGCACGAGAAAAGCCCGATGGGTGCAGCCGCAGCCCTCGCCATGATCGATTATACAATCGATCAGCATTTAATAGAAAAGGTGCAAGCGGATGAGTCTTTTATCCGGAAAGAGCTGACAATATTCAAAGATGAATTTCCGATGATCGGAGATATCAGGGGAAAGGGATTATTATGGGCAGTGGAACTGGTTAAGGATCCTCTGACCAAAGAAAGAGCCGTCGAGGAGGCAGAAGCTGTTTTGTATTATTGTTTAAAACACGGGTTGAGTTTTAAAGTATCCCAGGGAAATGTATTACAGCTTTGTCCCCCCTTAATTATAACCCGGGAACAGATAACGGATGCCTTATTAATAATCCGCGGAGCTTTGCAATCGGTGCAATCCTAACAATTCCGTAATCTATACTTAATATTGAGGTTATATCGGCTTGCTTTCTTTGCAAAACCGTTACACATGAAAAGCATCTGGACTTGTTTTGTCCTTGGGATTGTGCTGACACCTGTGATTGCCAAACACGAATTTACATCGGTCGCAAAAACGCCGTTGCCTGTAACCCGTAATCTCTTTATCATCACTGTCGATGGGTTCCGCTGGCAGGAATTATTCAATGGGGCCGATTCCTCCATTCTTCATTCGGAAAAATTCACACCCGACCATTCCACCATCGGTCTGCAATACTGGGCATCTTCAGCGAAAGAACGCCGGGAGAAACTAATGCCTTTTTTCTGGAAAGTGATCGCGACGAAGGGCCAGGTATTTGGCAACCGGCATTGGCAGAACAAAGTGGATGCGGCTAATCTTTATTCACTTTCTTATCCGGGGTATAATGAAATGTTTACCGGTAATACGGATATGCAGATTTCCTCCAACCGGAAGAGAAAAAACCCTAACATTAATATATTTGAGTACCTGAACCGGCAGCCGGATTTCGCTGGTAAAGTAGCCGTATTTTCTTCCTGGGATGTATTTCCTTTTATTCTCAATTCGGAAAGAAACGGGTTACCTGTTAATAGCGGGTACGTTGCTACCAATGGGGAGACCGATGCGCAACAAATGATCAATACCGTTCAACGGGAAACCATCACGGATAAAAAAGCTACCCGTTACGATCAGCTGACCTTTCTGGCTGCCCGGGAATACCTGCAAATCAACCAGCCCCGTGTTTTATGCCTTGGATTAGGAGAAACGGATGAATATGCACACGACGGTCGTTATGATCTTTATTTGCAACAAGCGAGCCAGGTGGACCGGATGATTGCCGATCTCTGGCATTGGGTGCAAACCACGCCCGGGTATAAAAATAATACCACCTTCATCATCACTACCGATCATGGCCGTGGCAGTCGTACCGGTAACTGGACTTCACATGGGGAGTTTATCAGTGGTTCTTCACAAGCCTGGTTTGCTGTTATGGGTCCGGGCATTGAACCAGCCGGGGAAATTAAGTCTGACGAGCAGCATTATCTTCAGCAATTGGCTCAAACCATGGCCGGAATGTTAGGACAGAAATTCAAACAAGCAGAAGCACCTGCAATCGCCTTGCATTAATCCGTATAAAATCATTCAGCACTCTAATCTGCATCAGTGTTAGTTTGCGGACCTCTTTATTAATTTGTTTAAATATTTCAAATGAAGGAAGAACTGGTCAGGTTGGCCAATGAACTGGAACGGATTGATGAATTTATGTTGGCGGCGGAGCGGGATTTTGATTATTTGCTTGAAAAAGTACATCCTTCCAACCGGAAAAGCGCAGTAAATCTGCTCCATTATCTCGCTTTACGAAGTTTGGATATAAGGAATCTGCAGGATGCACTGCATGAATATGGACTTTCTTCCATGGCCAGTTCTGAAAGTCATATCCGCGGTCAGCTGCTCGCTATTCTGAACCGTATCGGGAATGACACGGTGCTTCCGGAGCAGGTATTTGACTATCAGAAGAGCAAAGAATTCTTTTCAGAAAGGGCCACTGCTTTATTCGGAAAAAGACAAACAGAATCCGTTCCATGGATTATGGTCACTTTTGATACGGAGTTTGCTGATGATTATTCAAAAGTTAAAAACCTGATCCAATCCGGGATGAATGTAGCCCGGATTAATTGTGCCCACGATGATGAATCAGTCTGGTTCCGGATGATACAACAGGTAAAACGCGCCACAAAAATCACCGGACTCAG